>JAIEMN010000020.1 GCA_019752115.1 Gemmatimonadaceae bacterium | reverse complement strand
CGACCCCCGGTCCTTGGGCCTCACGGCCCGCGTAAGTGGTCACTCTTTGGCGAGCACCTCAGATGTGCTACGCCGCGACCAGCCGGGGGAAGGCCTTTCTCATTTCAACTTGGATGTAATCAGTTAAACTCAAAACATGACCTACCCCACCGAAGCTGAGATCCGCGCCAATCGCGCCGCGCTCGGCGACCTGATCGTCACGACCCCCGTGCGGCAGCTGGTCGATCACGCCGTCGCCGAGCGACTGGGCGCTACGCAGATCTGGCTCAAGGAAGAGCTCTTCCAGCGCACCGGCTCCTTCAAGCCCCGCGGCGCGCTCACGGTGATGCGTTCGCTCAGCGCCGACACGCTCGCGCGCGGTGTCACGGCGGTGTCGGCGGGCAATCACGCCATCTCGCTCGCCTACGCTGCGCGC
Organism: Gemmatimonadaceae bacterium; assembly: GCA_019752115.1. Taxonomy (NCBI): domain Bacteria; kingdom Pseudomonadati; phylum Gemmatimonadota; class Gemmatimonadia; order Gemmatimonadales; family Gemmatimonadaceae; species Gemmatimonadaceae bacterium. The sequence continues at coordinate 261,230 of JAIEMN010000020.1, read as the reverse complement.
ACGCTTGGCACGACCGCCAAAGTCGTGATGCCCCGCACCGCCAGCGCGTATCGCATCGCCGTCTGCCGCGAACTCGGTGCCACGGTGGAACTCGTCGACACCGTCCACCAGGCCTTCGATCGCGTCCACGAAATCGAAGCCACCGAAGGGCGCACCTTCGTGCATCCGTACGAGGGTCCGCTCACCGCCCTCGGCACCGCCACGCTCGGCCTCGAGTTCATCGATCAGGTGCGCGCACACGGCGCCGAACTCGACGCCGTACTCGTCGCGGCCGGTGGCGGTGGCCTCACCGCCGGCGTGAGCTGCGCGGTGAAGCGCCTCTCACCGAGCACCACGGTGTTCGTGATCGAACCCGAAGGCGCCGACACCATGAAGCGCAGCTTCGAACTCGGCAGCCCCCAAAGCATCGACGCCGTTCGCACCATCGCCGATTCACTCGGCGCTCCGCGCTGCGAGCCCTACTCGTACGCGATGAACAAGGCGTTCGCCGATGAGGTGGTGCTCGTGAACGACGATCAGATCCGCGACGCCATGCGCCTCACCTTCCGCGCCGCCAAACTCGTCGTGGAGCCCGCGGGGGCGGCGGCCCTTGCGGCACTGCTCTATCCGCTCCGTGAACGACTCCTCGGCCAGCGCGTCGGGCTCGTGGTCTGCGGCGGCAACATCGATCACGCCACGTTCTCGGCGCAGCTCGCAAACTGATACCGGCGTTCTCGCGCGATGGATGGCGCGGATTGGGGGGATTGGGGGGATTGGGGGATAACTGAAACAGCATGGGGGATCATGGGGATCTCGGGGATTGAGGGATACAACATTTTTTCGTGTTGTATCCCCGAGATCCTCAAGATCCCCTCAATCCCCCATGCTGTTTCAGTTATCCCAAGATCCGACCGAATCCCCATCCAATCCCCACAATCCACCGAGCCAGCAGCACGCGCTAGATTGGCCGCATGGATCGAAACGCGCCCTGCCCCTGCGGCTCCGGTAAGAAGTTCAAGAAGTGTCACGGCGCTGCCGTGCCGCCTGAGGCCGCGGCGTTGCCGGCCGACGCGCGCAAGGAATGGCTCAAGGGCGACGTCGTCTTGCAGCGCCAGAAGCGTGTCGGGCAGGAGCTGCTCGACTGGGCCGAGAAAAAGCTCACAGCCGATTGGGTCGATGCCGCGCTCGATGCGTGGGGCGTGAAGGAAGACGAAGACGTCGACGAAGGCGTGGCCGATCTCTTCACCGCGTGGTCGCTCTTCAACTACGAACCGAGTGCGCTCAAGCAGCCCATCGCGGAAGCGTGGCTGGATGATGCCGCGGGCAAGCGCGCGGATGTCGAGTCGCGTGCATTGGCGCAGGCCGCGCTGCGCGCACCGCTTGGCTTGTGGGAAGTGGAGACCGTGGAAGCCGGGGTGGGCGCGACGCTCACCGATCGGTTGAGCGACACCACGCTCTTTGTGCACGAGCCCGATCTCACGCATGACCTGGGCCCGAGCGAGTATCTGCTGGCGTACATCATCGAGACCGATGGCGTGCGCGTCTTCTCGGGGCTGCACGCCGATACGCTCGTGTTCGTGGACGGCAAGGAGCTGCTGGCCGACGTCTGCGCCGATGCCGGCGTGAGCGCGCCGCCCATTCCCGCGGCGCTACAGCGCGATGCGGCGTGGCAGATCCGACTCGGCCGTCGCTTCAGCGAAACCGCCGCCCTCGGCTATCCGGACGACGATGATCTGGACGGCAGCGACGAGCCGGGCGAGAATCAGGCGTAGGCTGTCGCCCCCAACCCCTGCTGCCATGCACCGCCGCGATTTCGTCTCCAGCACCGCGACCCTGACCGCCGCGGCCCTGGCCACGCCCTCCCTGCTCAGCGCCGAACCCGTCATGACCGATTCGACTGCCCCCCGCGCCACCAAGAAGATCCTCATCGCCGGCGGCGGGTTCCGCACGAAGTTCATCGCCTATATGGCGCAGCTCACCGGCAAGGCGCGGCCGCGCGTGCTCTTCCTCCCCACGGCCAGCGCCGACAGCCCCGACGCGATCCTCGGCTTCTACCAGAGCTGCGCGCCGCTCAACGTCGAGCCGTTCGTGCAGCCCATGTTCATCGAAAGCCTGTCGCAAACGCAGGGCTTCGATGAAGTCATCTTCTCGGCCGATGCCATCGTCGTGAGCGGCGGCAACACGCTCAATCAGCAGGCCATCTGGAAGGCGCAGGGCGTGGACGTGCTCCTCCGCCAGGCCTGGGAGAAGGGCATCGTCCTGGGTGGCGCCAGCGCCGGCTCCCTCTGCTGGTTCGAGGAAGGCACCACCGACTCGCGCCCCAAGGCGCTGAGCGTGGTGAAGTGCATGGGCTTCCTGAAGGGGAGCCACTGCCCGCACTACGACGCCGAAGCCGGCCGCCGCCCGCTCTACCACAAGCTCATCGGCTCGGGCGAAATGAAGCCCGGCTTTGCCTGCGACAACGACGCCGGCATCTACTTCGAAGACGAGCAGCCCAAGCGCATCGTGGGCACCCGCGCCGAAGCGCGCGTCTATCACGTGACGCTCGAGAACGGCAAAGTGGTGGAGCACGAGCTCAAGCCCGAGATGATCTGAGCCGGCCAGTTGTTCGCAGCCAGTTGCTGTATGCGAGGCGCGTGACCAACTTCCTCCCCCGATGACCCTCGCTGCCCGTCGTCGGCCCTCTGTCCGTGGTGTCGTACTCGACCGCTCGATCGAAGAGCTGCCGCTCTTCCGCTTGAGCGACTCCGCCGATGACGCCCCCGTGTCGTTCACGACCGACAACGGCGGGCGCTGGCGGGTGATCCCCGCGCCGGGCGATCGCCTCCCCGGGACGTTCGATCAGGACGTCTACGTGGAGCTGCTGCATCGCTACCATGAGGCCGGCTCCCCCGCCGATGGGGCGATCACCTTCACGCTCCACGCCTTCCTCCGCTCCATGGGGCGCCGCGCCGACGGCCGCACCTACGAGCAGCTCCGCGCCGCCCTCACCCGCCTCGAGCGCACCACGCTCGAAAGCATCGGGGCCTACTGGAGCGCCGCCAGCGGCCACGAGGACCTGAGCTTCACGGTCCTCAGCACCGTCAGCGTCCAGCGCCGCCGCGTCGCCGACCGCGAACAGCTCCACCTCTTCGGCAACCTCGCCGCCGGCGAGCCCGGCGACGCCCGGGTCACCCTCAGTGCCACCCTGCGCGCGAACCTCGCCGCCCGGCACGTCGTGACCCTCTCCGCCAGCCGCTACCACGCCCTCTCGAGCCCCGTCGCCCGGCGCCTCTACCGCATCCTCGAGGTCGCCCGCGCCGACGGCCGCCTCAGCTGGCGCATCCCCCTCGAGCGCCTCGCCGAGCAGCTCCCCCTGACCCAGCGCTACCCCTCGCACCTCCAGCGCGTCCTCCAGCCGGCGCACGAAATGCTGCTCTCGGCGGGACTGGTGCGGGACATCGGAATCCGGCAGTACGAGCGGCAGTGGGCGGTGGACTACGTGCTGGGATCGAGGCCGCGGGAAGAGGGCTGATGGGAGGCGGCGTCCGGCGCTCTCTCGGACGTCGGTCTACGGACAACTATGGACAGTGGGAGTCGGGATCGGGCTCGGAAGTCGGGGTCGGAGTACTGGTGGCGTCTTTCTGCTTCGACACTGGCTTTAAAATGCCCTTCACGCAGCAAGCCCCATCCCTACCACTCCGACCCCCACCTCCGAGCCCGATCCCGACTCCCATCGTCCATAGTTGTCCCGAGTCCGACTTCTGATCGACCGATCCGAACAGATCCCAGTCGCAGAGCCCGAGGCCCCCGCCGCCCCGACAAGGAACAGCGGTCCATCCTCAGCGTACGTTAGAAGTAGCCTGTACCTTCCAAGGTCCTCCAAACCGAGACCCGCATGACCCGTAAGCGCATGGCCGCCCTGGCCGCCCTCGTCACCGTACCGCTGGTCGCCTCGGGCTTTGCCCTGCAGCAGCGCCAGACCCGCGGGGGCGCCCAACTCCTCGACCAGGTGCTGACGTTCGTCGCCCTGCGGTACGTGGATACCCTCGACGCGCAGATGCTCTACGAGAAGGCCGCCCGCGGCCTCGTGAAGGAGCTCAACGATCCCTACACCGAGCTTTTCACCCCCAAGCAGCTCGCCGAGTTCTCGCGCAATACGAACGGGCGCTATGCCGGCATCGGCATGCAGATCGTGAAGTCGGGCGACTACGTCATCGTCGACAAGGTCTTCCCCAACTCACCGGCGGAAGGCGGCGGCGTGCAGGAAGGCGATCGCATCGCGATCATCGACACCGTCAACGCGCGCGGCTTCAACACGCAGGAAGTGCAGAACCACCTCCTCGGCCCCATCGGGACGCCGGTCACGGTGACGTTCCTGCGCCTTGGCGTGAACCAGCCCATCAAGATGAACTTCAAGCGCGCCGAGATTCACGTCCCGGCCGTGCCGTACGCCATGATGCTCGACGAGAAGACCGGGTACATCCCGCTCACGCGCTTCTCCGAGCAGACCACCGAAGACATCGTCAACAACACCAAGGCGCTCGTGAAGCAGGGCGCCAAGGGCATCATCCTCGACCTCCGCGGCAACCCCGGCGGCATTCTCGAGGAAGCGTTCTCGATGTCCAATCTCTTCCTCCCCAAGGGGAAGGAACTGCTCTCGGTGCGCGGCCGCGGCGAGTTCGAGAAGTACGTCGCGCAGGTCGATCCGCTCATGCCCGACATCCCGCTCATCGTCATGGTCGATGGTGGCTCGGCGTCGGCGTCGGAGATCGTGACCGGCGCGCTGCAGGACTACGACCGCGCGCTCGTCCTCGGCACGACCAGCTTCGGCAAGGGACTCGTGCAGAGCGTCTACAATCTCGATGGCGGCTACGCCCTCAAGATCACGACCGGCAAGTGGTACACGCCGAGCGGCCGCTCCATTCAGAAGGAGCGCAAGTTCACGGCTGATGGCCAGTTCCTCGAGGTCCTGCCCGATTCGATGGAGACCGACTCCGTCCGCAAGGCGCGCCCGACGTTCAAGAGCGCGGCCGGCCGCACGCTCTACGGCGGTGGCGCCATCACGCCGGACGTGATCGTGCCGCCCGATACGCTCACCACCCCCGAGCAGCAGCTCCGCCGCCAGCTCGCGCCGAACATTCAGAAGTACCTGAACGCGGTGTCGGCCGTGGCCGAAGCGCAGAAGGGGAAGGTGACGCCGACCTTCACGTACAACACCGCCTGGCGCGATCAGGTGTGGCAGAAGCTCGTCGCCGACACCGTGAAGATCGACAAGACCGTCTGGGACGCCGGCGCGACGGACGTGGACCGCTACGTCGAAGAGCGCGTCGCCAAGGTGGCCTTCGGTGACACGTTGGTTCGCCGCCGCAGCCTCAAGGACGACAACCAGCTCCGCAAGGCGCTCGAGCTCATGAAGAAGAGCACGACCCAGAAGGATCTGTTCACGGTGGCCGGCACGGCGATGCCGGTGGCCAAGGCGCCGGTGAAGAAGAGCGGGAATTAGCCTACCCGAAACCCCATCCCGAAACCCAAACCCCAAACTGATCAGGTCTGCGAACCGATCAGTTTGGGGTTTGGGTTTCGGGATGGGGTTTCGGGTTTGGTCTCTAGGTAAAATCCCTGATTGGCGGCCCCTCCATCCCGCGATACGGTTCTCCCCATCCGTATTTCCGCCCCTCCTGCTCTGATATGACCCGTCCCCTGATCCTCGGCGCCGCGCTGGTCGCGACGGTCGCCGCGTGCTCGAGCTCCAGCCGCCCGGCGGCCACCGCCGCTCCGGCCCTCAACGGCACCACCCGCATCGCCGTCGCCCCCGATTCGGGCGAGCGTCATCTGTCCAACCTCGTGCAGCTCACCAACGGCGGCGAGAACGCCGAAGCGTATTGGAGCGCCGACGGCAAGATGATCACCTTCCAGAGCACGCGGGACGGCCGCACCTGCGATCAGCAGTACGTGATGAACGCCGATGGCAGCGGCCTCACCAAGGTCTCGCGCGGCGGCAAGACGACCTGCGGCTGGTTCCTGCCGGGCACCAAGCGCCTTTTCTTTGGCGCCACGCACGCCGCCGATACGGCCTGCCCGCCCAAGCCCGATCCGAGCAACGGCTACGTGTGGGGCATCGATCCGTACGACATCTACACCGTCGGCATCGATGGCAAGGACATGAAGCGCCTCACGAACTTCGGCGTGTACACCGCCGAGGGCGTGCTCAGCCACGATGGCAAGAAGATCGTGTTCACGAGCCTCAAGGACGGTGACCTCGACATCTACACGATGAATGTCGACGGTACCGACATGAAGCGCCTCACCACGACGCCCGGCTACGACGGCGGCCCGTGGTGGAGCCCCGATGACAAGCAGATCGTCTACCGCGCCTGGCACTACGACAACGACAAGGACCTGCAGGCGTACAAGGATCTGCTCAAGAAGCGCATGATCCGCCCGAACCGCATGGAGCTGTTCGTCATGAACGCCGACGGCAGCAACCAACGCCAGATCACCAAGCTCGGTGGTGCGAACTTCGGCCCGTCATGGACCCCCGACGGCAAGCAGATCATCTTCTCGAGCAATCACAAGAATCCGCGCAGCGGCAACTTCGATCTCTACGTCGTGAACCTCGACGGCACCGGCCTCGAGCAGATCACGACGAGCCCCGTCTTCGACGGCTTCCCGATGTTCAGCCCCGATGGCAAGAAGCTGCTCTGGGCGAGCAATCGGCATGACAAGATCGCGACGGAAACGAACCTCTTCGTTGCGGACTGGAAGAAGTAAAAACCCAAGAACTCCAAACCCTATAACACCAAACCCCAAACTGATCAGTTTGGGGTTTGGTGTTATAGGGTTCGGGGTTGACGGGTTTTACGCTGCCGCGACGGCCACCGCCGCCTGCACGTCGATATGCAGCTTCACCTCATCGCTCACCAGCACGCCGCCCGCTTCGAGCGCCACGTTCCAGGTGAGGCCGAACTCCTTGCGGCTGATCTTGGTCTCGAGCACCGCCGAGACCTTCTCGTTCCCCCACGGATCCTTGGCCGGGCCGCCGATTTCGCCCTTCAAGGTGACCGGCTTGGTCACGCCGCGGATCGTCAGGTCGCCGGTGGCGGTGACGTCGTCGCCCGCGCGCGTGAACTGCGTGAGCACGAACCTCGCGGTGGGGTAGGTCGCCACGTCGAAGAAGTCCGGGCTCTTGAGGTGGCCGTCGCGCTGCTCGTTGGCCGTGCTGAGGCTCGCGACATCGATGTCCACCGAGACCGTCTTCACCTGGCCGTCCTGCTCATCGATCTCGCCGGTGAAGGCCTGGAACGTGCCGCGCACGGTGGAGATGCCCATGTGCTTCACGGAGAACTGGATCTGGGAGTGCGCGGGGTCGAAGTGCCACAGCATAGGAACCTCACTTAGGAGTTGTTGGAGATCGTTTATCTCAGCTGTGAGTATTATACCCAACAAAAAAGCGCCCGTCAAGAGCGCTTTTTCGGGAAAGGCCCCGCTCAGCCCTGGTCGGGGAGCGGCATCGAGGCGGCGGCGAGCCCCATGGTCTTGATCATGGCCGTCACCGCCTTCTGTTCGTCCACCGACAGCCCCGACAGGGCCCGGGTGAGCACCGCGGCGTGGCTGGGGAAGATCTCCCGCACCAGTGTCGTGCCCTTCTCCGTGAGGGCGGCATAGCGCGCCCGGCGGTCGCTCTCGCAGGTCTGGCGCTCCACGAGCCCCTTGGCCGTGAGCCGGTCCACGAGGAAGGTGATGCCGCCGCTCGAGACGAGAATGCGCTTCTGCACTTCGCCCAGCAGCATCGGCCCCCGATGGTACAGCGCCTCCAGAATCCCGAACTCGGCGAGCGTCAGCCCATGCTTGGCGATATCCGCCGCGGCGTGCGCGGTGACCGCCGTATGGGCGCGCGACATGATGATGAACAGCCGCAGGGCAGCCAGCTCGGCGTCATTGACGTCGGGCGCGTGTCCACCGGGCCGAACGGCCTTGGTGTCGGGGATGGGACGAGTCGAAGTAGCCATAGCGCTGAGAGAGTTGATTAACGCTCTCCCGGTCGAGGGGCGGGCGCAAGGGCCGACCCCCCCGGCGGGCCCCGGCTGGACGCCCGCCGCTAACGGCGCGGTGACGCCGCCCGCCATCTTTCAGCCATGTCTCACCCGATCAGCCTCGCGCAGGCGCCCGTGGGCACCCGCGTCGAACAGGAGTTCCTCGTCCGCGACCGCGCCGAAAAGGTCACTCGGACCGGCAATCCCTTTGTCGTGTTGACGCTCGCCAACAGCACGGGCGTGATCGAGACCGCGCCGATCTGGTCGGAGCGGCTCGAGTGGGCCCAAGGCGCGGAGAAGGGCAAGGTCGTGGCCGTCATCGGCGAAGTCGCGATGTTCGGCGACGCCGGCGCGCGCCGCCGGCAGCTCGACCTCAAGGCGCCCCTCCGCGTGCTGCTCCCTGAGCAGTTCGATCCGACCGCGTTTCTGCCGCGCATCGATGCGCCCACCGAACAGGTCTGGGACGCGCTCGACAAACTGCGCGGCAGCATCAAGTCAGCGCGCGTGCGCGCCGCCGTGGATCTCTTCTTTGCCGACGACGCCTTTCGTGTGCAGTTCGAGCGCACGCCGGGCGCGGTGAACGGGCATCACGCGCAGCTCGGTGGGCTGCTGCTGCATGTCTTCGAAGTGACCGACATCGCGCGCTACATCGCGCGCACCGTGCGCAAAGCCGATCAGGATCTGGTCATCGCCGGCGCCATGCTGCACGACATCGGCAAGGTCGAGGCGTACGCCGTGAACCCCGAGGGCTTCTCGCACACCACCACCGGCATGCTCCTCGGCCACGTCACGCTTGGCGCGCTGATGTTCGATCGCCGCCTGCGCGACAGCCGCGTGCCCTTCACCGACGCGCAGCGCGATGAGCTGCTGCACTTCATTCTGTCGCATCACGGTGCGCTGGAGTTCGGGAGCCCGGTGCAGCCGATGACGACCGAAGCGGAGATCGTGCACTGGGCCGACGAAGCGAGCGCGAAGGCCACCGATTTCATCGACGAATACCGCGATGCGGAGCTGTTCCCGCCCGGCGAGACCAACGAGATGTCGGCCAAGCGCTCCTGGCGGCTCTCGCGCCGGATCTGGCGCCGCCCGGCGCCGTGGGACTGAGCCAGCCTGTGGCATAACCGGCTAATCCCAAATTAGTACCGAGCGGTCCAATGAACTGGGGTACAGGTACTCAGTCCGAGCATTTCGAGACCGGTGAGTCCTAGCGAAAATCCGTCTAAATGAGCAGTTGATGGTTACAGCGCCTCCGCAATAGTACGCGGAGCGCTTTAAGACCAAATCAGGCGTATATAGCTTTCGCGCGTCGCCCCTTCCCCAGTGGTGCGACAGTCATTACGCAACGGAGGCTGTTGGATGCGTAAGCCACGCCCGAACACGTACAATCCCGCCCAGGCGCTGCACCTGATCGCCAGCGACCGCACGGGACTTCCACTGAGCTGCCCATCCTGCTCAGGCACGATTCAGCGTGATCCGGTGGTGCATCCGCCGCCACCGCATTCGCACGTCACACTCAAGTGCGCCGAGTGCGGGCGACTGGCCCGCTACATCGCCGGCGTGAACTGAACACGCACGATCTCGACTCCCCAGCGAGAGCAGGACCACCACCCCGAAGTAGGACGCCGCGCCGAGTCTGTGAACTCGGCGCGGCGTTTTTTTAACCGATCAGTTTGGGGTGCGGGGTCTTAAGGTTTGGGGTCCACGGGTAGGGTTCGGGGTTGTTCAACCCGACAACCCCAAACCAGCAACCCCAAACCCCAAACCGATCAGTTCAAAGCCGGCTTACCAGTTGATCGTCCCCTGCTTCGTCGTGTCCACATTCTCCCCGCCCGGCGCCTTGAACAGGAACGCTTCCATGTTCCGCGTGAGGAACTGCCGCGCCTGCGGGTCCATCACGTTCAGGCCGTAGTGATTGATCAGCATCGTCTGCTGCTTGAGCCAGTCGCCCCAGCAGACCTTGCAGATCTCGCCCACGATGCGCGTGCCGATCGCGCCGGGGAACGGCGGACGTTCAAAGCCTTCGCGCGTCTGGCCGCAGCGGGTGCAGGCGATATCAGCCATCGATGGTCTCGGCGATGCGGACGTGTTCGCCCACGCGGGCGTACTTCACTTCGGCGAGGCCGAAGAGCGAGAGCAGCTTGATGTACATCCAGCCGATGTCGAACTCGAACCAGCGGTGCGCGAACTTGGCGCTGTGCGGGTCGGCGTGGTGGTTGTTGTGCAGCTCTTCGCCGGCAATGATGATCCCGAAGGGCGAGATGTTGCGGCTCTCGTCCTTCACATCGTGGTTGCGGTAGCCGAGTGCGTGGCCGATGCCGTTGATGACGCCGGCGGCCCAGAACGGGATCCAGATCATCTGCACCGCCCACACCACCGGGCCGGTGAACCAGCCGAACAGATAGATGTCGATGGCGAGCATCAGCACGATGCCCACGCTCGAGCGCTTGTCGAGCAGATGCCGCTCGAGGAAGTCATCGGGCGTGCCCTTGCCGTACTTCTCGAGCACACCCGGCTGCCGCACGGCCTTCCGATAGTAGAAGGCGCCCTTGAGCAGGATGTTGCGGAGCCCGTCGACCACCGGGCTATGCGGATCGCCCTCCCGATCGGCGAACGCGTGATGCTTCCGGTGGCACGCCACCCATTCCTTGGTGCGAATGGCGGTCGTCAGCCACAGCCACACGCGCATCGGCACTTCGACCAGGCGCGAAAAGACCACGCCACGATGCGTCTGCCCGCGATGCAGGAACAGCGTGACGCAAATGTTGGTGAGGTGGCCAGCGATCATGACGAACACCACCGGCTTCCACCAGTCGGCTCCCCAGCTTCCAAACTCGGGCATGTGCAACTCCAAACGGTTCTCAGGCTTCAGCTGCCCGGGACGTTCGCGGGCAACCCTTCAAACCTAGTCCGTTCCCCGGCCTTTGGCAGCCGCGTTTCGCACCCGTCCGTGCGGTTTGGCGAGACCCGACCTATCCGCCGAACCGACCAAAGAAGTCGAGCACGGCGTCCGCCACCGCGTTCTTCTCAAAATCCACCGAGAGGATGTGCCCGCTCCCGGTGAACCAGCGGATCTCCTTGGTCGGCGCACCGAGCGCGATGAAGTGCCGCTCGGCGGCCGCGGCCGGGACACGATTGTCGAGGCGCGACTGCAGATAGAGCGTCGGCACCTGTACGCGAGGGAGCGCCGCTTCGGCGCTCAGCGCCACATGCTGTAGTGCCGCGAGGGTGGTGGCGGTGACGAGGCCAGGCCCGAGCGCCTTGGCGCGCGCCGCATCGTCGTGAATGGAGCGTTCGCCACCGGTGCTGCGCAGATAGGCCATGAACGGCTCGAAGAGCATCGCCACCGCCAGCTTGGCGCGCAGCGCCACCGGCATGCCAAGGTAGGGCGCGAGGAGCGCGAGCGCCGTGGGCGGGCGCTCCACCGTTTCGAGCACCGACAGCGCGCCGCCCATGCTCTGCCCGCACACAAAGACCTGGGCATGCGACGCGGCCAGCGCCGCATGCGCGTCGGCCACCGCTCGGCGCCACGCCGGCGCGCGCTGCTCCCGTGCCATCGCGGGGAGCGAACAGCCATGTCCCGGTAACCGCGGGGCATGCACCGTGTACCCCGCCGCATGCAACCGCGTCGCGAGGTAGGCCATACTCTGCGGCGAATCATTGAAGCCGTGCAGCAGGAGCACCGCGCGCCCGGTCGTGCCCGTGAGCATGATCGGTTCCGCCCCGATCACCAGCCCCTCGGCATTCCGCGGCCGGCGCTGCGCATCGGCCGCATCCATCGCCCGTATCCGCGCGCGGCGGCGCGCCGCCAGCCAGAAGAGCGCCACCGACGCCGCAATCCCCGCGGCGATGAACTGCCCGGCGCTCAGCATGGCGACCTAGTAGCGCGGCACCGAGGGATCGACCTCATCACTCCACGCGTCGATCCCCCCATCGATGTTGATGAGGCGCGTGAACCCATGCTGCGCAAGCCAGTTGGCCGCCATCTCCGACCGCATCCCATGATGACAGAGTACCGCGTACTCCTGCTGCGGATCCAACCGATGCACCGCCCCCGGGAGCGTCGACAACGGAATGAGTTCACTGGGGGTGAGATGCGCGATCTCGTACTCCCACACTTCGCGCACGTCGAGAATCACCGGAGGATTCGGCTCCTCGAGGCGCGTGGCGACTTCTTTCGGGGTCAGGTGTTGTACGCTCATATCTCTCCAATTGGACCAGCAGTTCTCCGCTGCCCCGCTCCGCCGCCGCTCCGCATGGCGGGCACAGCGATCCGGCCGATGCCGTTGTGCCTGACTTGCGGAGAGGCGGGGGAGCGGAGGTGTGGAGGTGATTGACTAGCGGCCAAGCGCCGCGCGGGCCTTGTCGACGGCGGCGGCCGCCGCGTTGAAGCGCGCCACAAGATCCGTGAGTTCGGCGTTCACGTCGGCTTCGGTGCCATAGCGAATCGCTTCGCCCACGCCCGGGAAGACCATCGTGCTGTAGCCGTTGTCCACGTCCGAGGCGTAGATCATCGAGCGATACCAGGGCCGGCTCTTGAGCCCGGTGTCGCGCGCGAACGAGCGCTCCACCGTGAGCAGCGCCGCGTTGGTGGCATCCTTCTGCGCCTTGGTCACCGTGCCGGCGAGCGCCGCATCGCGCGCCGTCGCGAAGGCGGCCGCCGAGCTTTCGAGCTTGGCGATCGCCGCCTTCAGATTCTCGACCGGATCGGTGTTCCACGTCTTCTGCGCCATGCCGCGCTCCACCGGCGCGACGTACTTCTTCATCGTGCGCGCGAACTCCACGTAGTCGTACGGCAGGATGTCGGCGTTCGCGAGGCGCAGCGCCACCGCCGCACCAATGCGGCCGCTCGTGGCGTGATACTCAAAGCCCGGGTCGCCGAACTTCTCCATCCACGCGTGTGTGTCGTACGCCGAGTGATACGTGCCGGCCGGGCCACCAAAGCCCCACTCGGCGATCGGAATGCTGAAGTGATTGAAGAAGCCGGCGAAGTCGCTGCCGCCACCCGGATCGCCCATCGGGGGCTCGAGCGTATCAGCCTTGGTGCCGGTCGCCGCGCGCCACGCCGCGTACACGGTGCCCTTGGTCTTCGGGTCGGTCACCTGCTTGGTGATGTCACGCAGCACCGCGCGCATGCTCGGGCTTCCGCCGCCACCGAACTGCGAGCCCTGCGCCGACACGTCCTGATTGAGATACGCCACCGCACCCTTCTTGAGGCGGAGCGAATCGTCTTCGACATACTCCGAGCTGCCCACCAGCCCCCACTCTTCGGCGTCCCACGTCGCGAAGACGATCGTGCGCTTGGGGCGAATGCCCTTCTTGGCGAGATCGGCGAGCGCATTGGCCGCTTCCATGATGCTCACCGTGCCGCTGATGTTGTCGGCCGCGCCGGGGCCCCACGAATCGCGGTGGCCGCCGATGTACACGTACTGATCGGGGTACTCACTGCCGCGCAGGTAGCCGAGCGTGTTGATGATGGGCTTGGTGCCGGCGGTCGCCGCGTCGGTCTTGACTTCCACGCGCACCTTCACCGGCCCCGGGCCGACGTGATAGCGGAGCGCCATCCCGCCCTGCCAGCCGCGCAGAATGTCGGTGCCCTTCACTTCGGCGAGGAGCAGCTGCGCGTTGTACGCGCTGATCGGCACCACCGGAATCTTGGGCAGGCTCGTGTCTTCCGGCTTGAGCCGCGGCGCGCCGGGCTTGCTCGCGTAGCCCGGGGTGAGCGGGTCGCCGGCGCCGTTGAACACCGACCCACGCTGCAATCCCTTGAGCGGGCGCATCGGGCCGTCGGGGTACACATCGCCCTGCACGAAGCCGTCGTCGAGTGGATCGGTATAGATGAGGAGCCCCACGGCCCCCCGCTTCTCCGCTTCGCGCGCCTTGATACCGCGGAAGCTCCGGCCGTAGCGCGCGAGCACGACCTTCCCCTTCACGCTCACGCCCATGGAGTCGAGCACGGCGTAGTCTTCGATGAGCCCGAAGTTGACGAACACCAGCTCCCCCTCGCCCACGCCGGCGCCGCTCGAGCCGTTCACCGTGGGATACTGCGGGAACTGCGTCGCCGGATCGCTCGCGATGGGCGGCTCACTCAAGTCGAGCGCGACCGGGCGCGCGCCGATCTTGGTGATCTTCACGCTCGTGGCGTGCGGCAGCCACACATCATAGATGCGGTACTCCGTCTCGAGCCCCATCGCCTTCATCTGGGCGATGACGTAGTCGGCGGTCGCCTTCTGCGCCCGCGTGCCGGCCACATGCGGCTCCTTGGAGAGCTCCTTCGAGCGCTCATTCGCGCGCGCCGGCACCGGGCCGGCGATGGCCTGCTGTTCAGCCGTGCGCTGCGCCGCCGCGTTGGCGGGGGTGTAGCCGGGAAGGGCCTGCGCCGCGGCCACGGACGGAAGCGCCAGGGCGGCGCCAAGCGAGAGGCCGCGTGCAGCGGCCCCGGACAGGCGGGGGATCATGGATCTCCGGATCGATGGGATGTGCACACGCTGCCCCCCCGCGACGGGCTCGGCAAGGGGCGTGCATTGCAACGTTTCGTTGCAGCACGGCGCGAATCAATTCACCCGGAGGGTTACGCAAGATTTCCGCGATGTGTTGCGGGCAAAGGACTTACGTCATTCCGGCCGTCGTAAGGACATGGCACCGCCGTTGCCATATGGCTGAGCATCCGCACGACGCGTCTCGTCGTGCGCCTTGGCCCCCACTCGCCCTTCCGACCATGCTCCGCTCCTTCACGTTCGTTGTGCTCGCCGCGGCCGCCGCCACGCTGACCGCCTGCGCCGACGGCTCGTCGCCGCTCACCGCCCCCGTCGACGCCCGCCAGGGCAAGTTCATCGAGCCGCCGCCGGCGCCGAGCAACATGCCCACCACCGCGCCCGCCCCGGGCGTCATCTACCGTGAATCGTTCGGCGCCGATCAGCAGTGGCGCCCCACGGGCGGCAAGGGCACGCTCAAGTACGTGGCGCTCGACAACTCCATCGCGGGCTTCTGGGCCGAGTGGCCGAACAACAAGAACGTCGCCTGGATCGACGGCGACCTGGCGGAGTCGTGGAAGTGGGCGGCCTGCTCGCTCAACGACAACCAGATGCCCTCGCCCATCGACGTCGCGCCGTTCAACGGCTGCCTCTTTAGTGGCGAGTTCAATGGCATGACCGTCTTCCCCTCGGCGCTGCTCCCCTTCGTGGCCCCCAGGACGGCCTACGAGTTCAGCATCGACGGCTATCCCCGCCCGGTCGCCGGCGCGTACATCGCCATGGGCTTCACCAACACCCGCGTTACCAGCAAGGCGCTCGCGAACAGCGGCACACTCTGGCTCAAGATCGACAACTCGATCAATAACCCGGGCCCGATGCACTACCAGCTGCGCCTCAACGGCATGACCGGCCCGATCCTCGCCGAGGGGAATGAAGGCTACGCCGGCTTCAACCCGATGAAGCTCCGCATCGACCCGGTGGCGCAGACGGTGACACTGACGATCAACAACGTGGTCATCGGCACCTACAACGCCGCGATCGCCCCGCCGACATATCTGGCGCTCGAAGGGTACGGCCTCTTCGACAACATGGTCGTGCGGCAATAGAGGGCGCAGAGGTCTCGCACAGAGGCACAGAGGGCCACAGAGATACACAGAGACAACATTTTTGAAAAGTTGTTCTCCGTGCACCGCTGTGGCCCTCTGTGCCTCTGTGCGAGACCTCACCTCTCACATCTCAGCCCCGCTCGTATTCCTCAGCGGCACGGAGCATCGCCTGCTGCAGCAGCGCCTCGCGATCCCCGTTGTCCGGGAGCGCGGCGGAGAGGACCGCGAAGTGCCGCAGCATCTCGTCCTCAAGCTGAGCACGCGTCGGGCTCATCAACCCCAATGCCGCGAGTGAGAGATACGCCAGGTCGCGCAGCTGTCGCACCGTCTCCTCGTCGAGGCCGCTGAGTGACGGTGGGCGCGGTACGACCTGGGCGGGCTTCTCGCGCCGGCGCTTGGGGGTCTCGAAGAGCGCCTTCACCGGCGCGAAGCGCACGATGAACGACCCCGGCGTGTGCTCCTCGTACCCTTCGATCACGTTGCGGCGCCGGAGCGAGGGGAGGAGCCGCACGATCGACTCGCGCACCGGGGAGTAGCCGTCGAGCGAGTTGTTGCCGCGCCCGGTGATGACCAACGCCTCCTCGGCGCCAAGCACCTGCTGCTCGCGAAGCCACTGCTCGGCGAGCTGCGTCGCCTGCAGCGCGGTGGGCTGCAGGGCGCGCAGGTTGAGCGTACGGCCGGGGCCGAAGCGCAGTTCGTCGAAGGCGCGGGAAAGGCTGGTCATGCGGGGTTAACGCTTGGCCGGCTTGGGCGGCTCCTTCCGGAACAGTTCGGTGAGGATCCGGCCGTCGATCGCTTCGATAGGCTCCACCCCGATCGCCTCGGCGAGGGTCGGCGCGATATCCACGCTGCGCACCGGCTGCGCGTAGCGGCCGGCCTTGAACATCGGGCCCATGAACAGCATCGGAATGTGGGCGTCGAGGTCATGCGGCGAGCCGTGCGTGGCATAGCGCGTCGTGTACCAGTAGTACCCTTCCTTGAAGGTCACGGTGAGCACCGCGCCCATATCGGTCGGTACCGAGTGTAGCCACCGGCGGGCGAACTTGTTGCCGGCCTTGGCGTCGGCGGCGAGCGTCGTCACGCGGTCCACGCGCAGCATCCCCGGCAGCTTGAGGAGCGCGTTTCGCACGGCTGTCACGGTCGAGTCGAAGTTCACCCCCTTGGCGGCCAGGCGGCGACGATCGAGCGACACGATGCCGCTCTGCAGGAGCAGCGCGTCGCCCTCCACCCCGCGCGCGGCCAGCGCACTGCGCGCCGCGTCGATCACCGGCGTGGGGTTCACGCGCCCGCGATCGGGATCGACCCCCGGGAACGCGAGCTCGGGGAACGGCGTCACGCCATGATCGGCGCCCAGCGCAAAGATGATCTTGGTCGAGTCGCGCATCTTGTAGAGCGAGTCGATCAGCCGCCCCAGCTGCCGGTCCACGCGCAGCACCTGGTCGTGGATCTCGCGCGAATCGGGGCCGTAGCGGTGCCCCACGGCATCTGTGGTAGACAGCGATACGGCTAGTACATCGGTGCTCGGCCCCTTCCCGAGCTCGAGCGCGTTCACGCCGGCCAGGGCAAAGTCCACCGTGTACTCGTCCATGAACGGGTACTCGGTGAGGTCGTTGTAGCCCGTGCGGGCATCGGTGGGGACGACGTGCGGGAAGACGAAATCCTTCCCCTGGCTTTCGATGGCCACCGAGTCCTTCTCGCTGTACTGCGACGCCGGCAGCAGCAGCTCCCACTTGGCACCGAGGAAGCGCTGAGCGCTCATCCTGGCGTTGAACTGCTGGACCCAGGTCGGGACGGTGTCGCCGTAGTAGCGGCTCGTGGTGAAGCGCCCCTCGAGCGAGTACCAGTAGACATTCTGCTTGGCGCGCCCGAGCGGCAGAATGGCGCCGCGGTCCTTGCGGCTCACGCTCAGCGCCTTGCTGAACTGGTCGCGCGTGCGGATCCAGTCAAAGAGCGCCGACCCGCGGAAGCGGTACGGGCTCGCCCCACCGCCACGCCCAAAGAGCAGCGGCGCCTGCGGGTCGGCGACGCCGATCTCGTTGAGCACGACGCCCGTGTGCGCCGGATAGCGCCCGCTCCACAGCGTCGCATGCCCCGGCGCCGTCTCGGTCGTGGCGTGGTCGTGGTAGGCGTTGGTGAAGAACGCGCCGTTCTTGAGCAGCCGCGCGAACCCGCCGGTGAACTGGTCCTTGTAGCGGTCCAGATAATCCGGGCGCAGCTGGTCCACGGTGATCTGCACAACGAGCGTCGGCGTCGAGGCCGAAGCGACCTGCGCCTCAACAGGCGCGACTGCGGGCGCGGCCATGGCCGCGACGAGCGCCGCGGAGAGACTCGCGCGACGAGAAAAGTCGTGGGAACGCATGGGCGAAACTTAACTGCCCTCTGGGATCACCGAGTGGGCGGCGCGAGGCGCCAGCACCACCGGCGGCCCTGTCCGGCCTCGAGTACATCGCCGGATCGATGTACCAGGACAGGGCCAACACCGCCGGTGATCGAGCCACGCGGGCTGGTGCGCTTCGCGGGCCACACGCGATATGAACCGCGTGGATGCACCGCACCGTTCACGGAGGCACGTGAAGGATGGAGGAATATTGGAACGGCGCACGCAAACTGCAAGCGCAAATGTCAAGCGCGAACGATTCGCCGGATTCGCGAACCGTTCGCGCATGTGACCGCGAGCCGGCGGAAGCGCGTGCTTACGCCTTGAGCGCCGCCTCGAGAATCTCGAGCCCCTTCGCGAGTTCGTCCTTCGTGATGACGAGCGGCGGCAGGAAGCGGAGCGTGTGCTCACCCGCGCTCACCATCAGCAGCCCGCGCTCGAAGGCGCGGCCGATGATCGCCGCCGCCGGCTCGTGGACGTCCATGCCCCACATGAGCCCCGTGCCGCGCACCTGACGCACCGCGCCGGTGCGCGCCGCGATCGCCTCGAGCTGCGCGCCGAACCACGCGCCCGTCTCGCGGACGTGCTGCAGCAGCGCCGGCTCGCTCAGGCGCTGCACCACGTGGTGCGCCACGTGCGCGAGCAGCGGGCCGCCGCCGAACGTCGTCCCGTGATCGCCCGGCTGCATCACACGCGCCACGGCGTCGTTCACCAGGATCGCGCCCATCGGCAGGCCGTTCGCGAGCGGCTTGGCGATCGTGAGCAGATCCGGTTCGAAGCCCAGCTGCTCGTAGGCGAAGAACGAGCCCGTGCGGCCGAGCCCGCACTGGATCTCGTCGAGAATGAGGAGCACGTTCCGCTCCTGCGTGAGCTTGCGCAGGCCGCGCAGGAATTCCGGATCCAGGACACGCACGCCGCCTTCGCCCTGGATCGGCTCGACGATCACCGCCGCCGCCGTCTCCGGGTCGAGCACCGCGCGCAGTTCGGTCAGGTCCCGTTCCACGATGCGCACACCGCCCATGAGCGGGCGGAACGGCAGGCGATAGCTCGGGCGGTCGGTGGCCGCGAGCGTGCCTGGCATGCGGCCGTGGAACGAGCCACGCACGGCGATGATCTCGTGCTTCGACTCGTGCCCTGTGCTGCGCGCCCAGCGGCGGGCGAACTTGAAGGCGCCTTCGTTGGCCTCGGCGCCCGAGTTGGCGAAGAACACGCTCGACGCGAACGAGTGGCTCACCAGCCACTGCGCCAGCGCCTCGCCCGGCGCCGTGCGATACAGGTTCGAGGTGTGGATGAGCCCCGTGGCCATCGCTTCCTGCAGGGCGTTCATCACCCCCGCGTCGGCGTGCCCCAGGCTCGAGACGGCGATGCCGGCGACGAAGTCGAGATACGCCTTCCCCGATTCGTCGTACATATAGACGCCCTCGCCTCGCACGAAGAGCGGCGCCTGTCGCTTGTACGTGCCCAGAATGGCGGGCAGCGTGGCCGGCGTCGTCGCGGCGGCCGGAGCCGTGGGCGTGAACGCGGTCGTGGAAGCGGGCGAAGTCATCGTCGTGGACATGGCAGCTACCTGGAACGAGAAGCGATCAAATGAGTCCCCGCCTCGGGGACCGTGAGTGCGGCGAGATCTCCGATCCGCACGCGAGACACCCCACCCGCCAGCGCCGTGGCGCAGGCGTCCAACTTGGCGGCCATGCCGCCACCAGCCACTCCACTGGCCACCATCTCCCGGGCCTCGTCGAGCGTGAGCTGCGGAATGAGCGCCTTCTCCGCATCGAGCACACCGGGCACATCGGCCATCAGAAACAGTTCGTCGGCGCCGAGCGCCGCAGCAATCGCCGCCGCGGCGTCGTCACCGTTCACGTTGTACGCACCGCTCAGCGTGGCATCTTCGCGCGCGGCCACCGGCGAGATCACCGGATAGAACCCCGCCGCCAGCAACGCCTGCGCCACCCGCGGATCGACCGCCTGTGGAGTGCCCGACCAGCCAAAGGTGGCCTGATCAATCGGCGTCGCGCGCAGCAGACCGGCGTCCTCGCCGCTGATCCCCACCGCCGGCGCACCCTGCGCCACCAGCGCCGACACGAGCTGCTTGTTGGCGAGCCCGCTCAGCACCATGCGCACCAGCTCGAGCGCCGTATCGGTGGTGACGCGGCGGCCGCCAATGAACACCGGCTCTTCGCCGCGCAGCCGCTGCAGCGCGCTGATCTGATCGCCACCGCCATGCACGACCACCGCGCGCTGCGCCGTAGCCTTCCACAGCTGCGCGAGCGCGGCGGGGAGCGCCGGATCGTTCTGCGTACGCCCGCCGAGCTTGACGACGATCTTGGGGGCCGAGCTCAACGCGATCATGGCGTGACCATCACTGCTGGAGTCCCGCGGTCTCGGGGAGACCAAGCATCAGGTTGGCGTTCTGCACCGCCTGCCCGGCGGCGCCCTTCACCAGATTGTCTATCGCGCTGAACACCAGCAGCGTGGGCTGCCGCATGCCGGTGGGGAGCACCGCCCCGATGCGCACCACATTGCGATGCTGCACGTCGGCCAGCGCCGGCAGCGCGGTGGTGAGCTCCACGAAGGGCTCATCGGCATACGCCGCGCGATAGGGCTCGAGCGCATCGGCGAGCGGGCGCGTGAGCGGCACCGTGATCGTGCTCAGGATGCCACGATCCACCGGCAGCAGATGCGGCGTGAAGAGCAGATCGCAGTCGGCGCCCAGCTTGGCCAGCGTATCGCGCATCTCGAACAGATGGCGATGCGCGTTCCCCACGCCGTACGCACGGAAGTCTTCGGTGATCTCGGCGAAGAGCAGCTCGAGCTTGGGGCTCGCGCCGGCGCCACTCACGCCGCTGCTCGCCGCGATGTTCACCGTGGCGCCCGGCGCGATGAGCCCCGCCTTGGCGAGCGGCGCGAGGGCCACGAGGATGCTCGTGGCATAGCACCCCGGGTTGGCCACCACGCGCGCGCCCACCACCTGCTCGCGGAAGAGCTCCGGCATTCCATAGGGAGCGTCGGCCGGCACACCCTCAGGCAGAGCATGCGACACGCCGCCGTGCCCGGGGCGCAGATCGCTCGAGAGGTCCACCACCCGCGAGCCGGCCGCGATGACCTTGGCGACCCACTCCGCGCTCGCCCCATGCGGCAGCGCCGCGAAGACCAGATCGACCCCCGCGAGATCGGCGGCTTCGGGGGCAATCAGCGGGATGTCATGCATGACGCCCGCCGCCCGCACCCGCAGCGTACCACCGCGCTGGGTGTTGGCGGTGGCGAAGGCCAGCTCGAGCTGCGGATGCCCCGCGATCAGGGTGCACAGCTCGCGGCCGGAATAGCCGGACGCGCCCAGCACCCCCACGCGATAGCGGGGCGATGGGGCGGATTCGGGCACGTTCGATGAAGCGGAAGACGGTTGCATCGGATACGGGAGAGTATGCACTATTAATGCATAATTTTGCATACCTGCGGTGTCAATTGGCTCAGCGCCGTGATACCGTTTTCTTCCGGAGCTTTTTTGTGTCCGACAAACAGGAACGCCACCACGCCATCCGCGACGTCATCTCGACGCACGCCGTGGCGAGCCAGGAGGCGCTGCGCCAGCAGCTCCACCGACGCGGCTGGGACGTCACGCAGAGCACCCTCTCCCGCGACCTCCGCGAACTGCGCGTCGCCCGCATCCCCGACGGCCACGGCGGCGCGCGCTACGCCTTCCCCGAGAACGGCACCAGCGATGTCGCGCTCGCGAGGCTTGAGCGCATGCTCCCCGAACTCCTCGTCGGCGTGGAGGGCGTGCAGGTGCTCGTGGTGGCCCGCACGATGAAAAGCGGGGCCCAACCGGTCGCCGAAGTGCTCGATCAGCTCGAGTGGCCCGATGTGGCGGGCACGATCGCGGGCGATGACACGGTGCTCATTATCTGCCGGTCGACGGATGGGAGAGAGCGGGTGGTGCGGAAGCTGAAGGCGTATATCGAGCGTTGAGCCCACTTCCAACGTCCGACGTCGGCATCGGAGGTCGGTTGTCGGACAACTATGGACAGTGGGAATCGGGATCGGGCTCGGAGGTGGGGGTCGGCTTGCCCGGGGCGAGCGCGTGCTGCGCTCCGCCTGTCCAGACCTCCGACCGCCCGAGCAAGGCGCAAAGCGCCGAGCCAGGGCACTCCGCCCCCCGGAGCGCAGCAGGCTCCAGCCCCCGGCAAGCCGACCCCGATTGTCCGACAAGAATCCCGACTCCGACCGTCCATAGTTGTCCGACAACCGACCTCCGATTCCGAGGTCGGAAGTCGGAACCCAATAGATTCCCCTCCCATGTCCAACGATCCCAACACGCACAAGCTCTGGGGCGGCCGCTTCGCCAGCGGTCCCCATCCGCTCCTCGACGCCATCAATCGCAGCATCGGCACCGACTTCCGCCTCTGGCCGCATGACGTGCGGCTCTCGCAGGCGTGGGCGCTCGCGTTGGGCGAGGCGGGAGTCCTGACGCGCGAGGAGAGCGACGCGCTGCGGCAGGGGCTCGAGCGGGTCGCGCAGCGCATCGCCGACGGGGCGCAGCCGGTGGCGACGGACGAGGACATTCATACCATGATCGACCGCCTGCTCCATGAGGAGGCGGGGACCGTCGCGAGCAAGCTGCACACCGGACGCTCGCGCAACGATCAGGTGGCGACCGGCACGCGGCTCTGGACGATGGACGCGCTCCGCAAGCTCGATGGCGCCATTCGCGAACTGCAGCGCGCGCTGCTCACGCAGGCCGAGTCGATCGCCGATGCCATTCTCCCGGCGTACACGCATCTGCAGCGCGCCCAGCCCGTGAGTGGCGCGCACTGGTTGCTCGCGCACTTCTGGCCGCTCGATCGCGATCGCACGCGGCTCACCAACGCGGCGCGCGGGGCGGCCACGTTGCCGCTGGGGTCGGGCGCCATTGCCGGCTCGGCGTTCCCCGTCTCGCGCGTGCTGCTCAAGGAAGAGCTGGGCTTCCATGCGATCTCGCCCAACTCCATCGACGCCACTGGTGACCGCGACTTCGTGGCCGAAGCGGTCTTCGTGTGCACCATGATCGCCGTGCACTGCTCGCGCATCGCCGAAGATCTCATCATCTACGGCTCGGGCGAGTTCGGCTTCGTGAAGTTCGGCGACGGCTTCTCCACCGGCAGCAGCATGATGCCGCAGAAGCGCAATCCCGATGTCTTCGAACTCGCGCGCGGCAGCGGCGCGCGCGTCCTTGGTGATCTCGTGTCGATCCTCGGCACCATCAAGGGGCTGCCGAGCGGCTACAGCAAGGATCTGCAGGACGACAAGCGTGCGCTCTTCAATGCGGTCGATCTGCTCAACCTCGTGCTGCCGGCGATGGCCGGCGCGGTGAGTGAGCTGCGCTTCGATCGGGCCAGGATGCGCGCGGCGGTGTCGAGCGCCATGATGGCGACCGATCTGGCCGACTATCTCGTGAAGAAGGGTGCCACCTTCCGCGAAGCGCACGGCGCGGTGGGCTCGCTCGTGCGGCAGGCCGAAGAAGCGAACATCGAGATGACGGAGCTGCCCGCCGACGCGTTCACCAAGGCGCATGCGCTCTTTGGCAGCGATGCGCGCGATGCGCTGGGCGCCGAGGCGAGCCTCGCGGCGCGCAACATCGCCGGTGGCACCGGGCCGGAGGCGGTCCGCGCGCAGATCGAGCAGGCGCGCGCGAGCCTGGGCAGTGCGCCGCCGGCGCTGGGCAACGCGCCCGATCTGCGCGACACGCCCCACGCGTAATGCCGGCACTCGTCGAAGGGCTGCAGGGCGTCATCTTCGATTGCGATGGCGTCCTGGTGGACAGTGAGCGCATCACCAATCGCGTCTGGGCCGGTCTGCTGACCAACATCGGCTTGCCCACGACCACCGAGCAGTCGCTCGCGACGTACATGGGCAACTCGATGGCGCGCTGTCTGGAGATCGTCGCCGAACGCCTGGGGCGTACGCCCCCCGACACGCTGCTCCCCGACTTTCATCGGCTTACCGCCATCGCGCTCGCCAACGAAGTCGTAGCAGTGCCGGGCATCGTCGCGCTGCTCGATACGCTCGACGCGGCGGGCATCCCCTACGCGGTGGCATCGAACGGTGAGCAGGCCAAGATGAGCACCACCCTCGGCACCACGGGACTGGCCCCGCGCTTCGAAGGGCGCCGCTTCTCCAGTCTCGAGGTGGGCCGCCCCAAGCCGGCGCCGGATGTGTTTCTGCATGCAGCCCGCGCGCTGCACCTCGATCCGGCATGCACCGTCGTCGTCGAAGACAGTGTGCTGGGCGTGCAGGGTGCCGCCGCCGCCGGGATGCGCGTGATCGGATACGCTGAGCTTGCTTCGCCGGACATGCTGCGCGCCGCCGGGGCGCATGCCATCGTGCATCATCTGGATGAGGTCGCTGCGCTGCTCGCGATCGCGTAACGCCGCCATGCGATACGCAACGAGCCGGTAATCTGACCCGCGCGTGCGCATTGCCATGACGTGAGACTGTCGGGGTTGGCGACGGCGTGTTAAATCAGCGTCACCTCACACCCCCTCCATCTTCACGAGGAACGGATCATGCGCAAACTGTTCGCGCTCGCCGCGTCGGCCACGCTCCTGTTCGTGGGAGCATCCACGGCGCAGGCGCAGCTCGCCAAGGGCTATTCGGATTTCAGCGCCGTGGTCGGCCTGGGCAATACGGGCGGCGCGCTCGCGCCGGGCGCGCGCTACGAAAAGATCATCAAGGATCTGCCGGACTTCGGCGGCGGCACGCTCGGCATCATGGTCGGCGCGAACTACTACTCGTACAACGATCGGGTGCCGTCGATTTCGTGGTCGGTGAAGGTGCTGCCGATCGTGGGCACGGCGAACTACCATTTCAAGCTCCCGAACAAGAAGCTCGACGCATTCATTGGGCTGGGTCTGGGCTACCAGATCATCAACTGCTCGTACAATTCGCCGCAGGGTTCCTTCGACTATTGCTCGAACAGCGCGCTCTATCTGTCTGCGCGCGCGGGCGGCCGCTACTTCTTCCAGCCGAAGATGGCCGTCTACGCCGACATCGGCGCCGGCGACGCGGTGCTCAACGCCGGCGTGTCGTTCAAGCTCAAGTAAGGCGCGTTATCGGAAGGCATAGCCCACGGTGACCCGCACCGTGGGCAGGATCCGCTGGATGCCGTAGTCGTTGGCATCGCTCACGAAATAGCGCTTCACGCCGCCACCCATCGTGATGGCCGTGGAGCGCTTCGTGCCTAACAGCCACTGATAGTGGCCTTCCACCGAAAAGGTGGGTGCGTGTTCGGTGAGGCGGCAGCGCTCATCGCGCGCAATGCGCTCGGCGCAGTACGCCGCTTCGCGCCGCGCGCTGCCGGTGCCGATCCCCGCCGCGAGCCCCAACCCCTGCAGGCCACGTTCCTCGGGATAGAGCCGCAGCTTGGCGTCGAGATTCGTGTAGCGCACGTTGTCGAACTCGGTGTACGACGCCGACGCCGCGAAGGCGAGGTTGTCCTGCATCCGCGCCTCGTACTCGCCCTGAAAGAAGCCCAGAATCGGCATCACCGGGTTGATCGACACGATCTGGCTGACACCGGCGGGGGCCACCGGCGTGGAACGGCGCGCCGTCTGCTCGCGCAACGACTGCGCGGACAGCGTGAGCGGCACCAGCGCGGCGAGAGCGCCACCAACGGCCAGGCGATTCAGAAGAGAGCGCATCAGCAGAAAAAGCGTTCGAGGGTCAGGCGGTATAGAGGAGCGCCTGCGCCGCGGTGAGCCCACCGCGCGCGGCACCTTCGAGGGAACTGGAGTGGAGCACCTCGCTGGCGCGCCACAACCCTGCCATACCACACGCCACGGCCGGTCGTTGTTCCCGCCAGCCGGGCGGCTGCGCGAATTGCGCATACGGCACACGCCAGAGCCCCACGCGCTCGAGCCCGGCCGCTTCGGCACGCACGCCCCCCATGGCGCACAGCTCCTGCTGTGCGGCAGAGTCGAACGCCTCGTCGCTCAGCGCCGCCGGCGCGCCCACCGCCGTCGCGGCAATCAGCGCGCGCCCTCCGGTTGCGTACTCCGGCGCCACGTCGGTGAGCGTGACCGCGTGACTGATCACCGCCCCCGCATCGGCATTGAGCCAGAGCGCCTTCCCGGGAATGGGGGACTGCCGGGCAGTGTAGTACACGGTGGTGCAGCCGAGCGCGCCCTCGGGCTCCGGCAGCGAGAGGCCGACGGTGGCGGCGAGCTGCTTGGCCGTAGGCGCATCGATGGCGAGCACCACATGCGCCGCCTCGAGCGTGGTGCCGTCGGCGAGCACCGCGCCGGTCACCCGCGCCGCACTGCCCTCGGTCGAGACGCGCAGCTGCTGCACCCGCACGCCGGTGCGCACCGCGCCGGCGGGCAACAGCGTCGCGAGCTGCCGCGTGATGGCGCCCATGCCGGCCGCGGGCACCACGGTGTCGCCATCGGCGAGCATCTTGAAGGTGAAGAGCAGCACCGACGCGGTGGTGGTGAGCCCGCGATCGAGCAGAATGCCGCCGTAGAAGGGGGCAAAGAAGTCGGTGATGACCTGCTCGCTGAAGCCACGCGCGCGCAGGAAGTCGCGCGTGCTCGTGTTCGCGTACGTCGCCGAGAAGCAGTCGTCAAAGCTCAGCCCCTGGGCGAAGCGCCGCAGCGTGAGCAGGCGCAGCTTGTCGCTCACGCCAATCGCCTTGGCGAGCACGGTGTTCACCAGCAGGCTCGGATCCTTGAGCGCGTCGCCAATGAGCGAGACCTGACCGCCGGACACAATGCGCGCCGCGGGCTGAAAGCGGCGGAGCTGCAGGGCGTCGTAGTTCAGGTAGCCGCGCAGCGTGGGATACGCGGTGAAGAGCACCTGAAAGCCGTGATCGAGCACGAGCCCGTCGCGCACGGTGGTACGCACGCGGCCACCGACGTCCGGCGCGGCGTCTACCACGAGCACCTCGCGACCCGCGCGATGCAGTTCGATGGCGCACACGAGTCCGGAGACCCCGGCGCCGATGATGAGAATGGGAGCAGCCATGGCGGGGGAAAGCTGATCACCTCGCCCCCCGAAAACCAAGCGGGGGACACGCGGATCGCGTGCCCCCCGTTTCGATTGCTGGCGCTGGTCGGTCTAGAACCGCACGCCGAAGGTGATCGGCAGCCAGGTCGTGCTCGAGCCGCTCGTGAACACGTTGACGAACTTGGCCTCGGCGAACGTATCGAAGCCCGAAAGCTTGAAGGTGAGACCACCGCCCACCTGCAGGCCGAGGTCGGTGCTGCTGTTGGTCGACGCCGTAACCTGTCCGAGGTTGATAATGGCCTTGCTGTTGTAGGCACCAAGCCCGCCGATCAGATACGGACGCACGTTCGACTGCGACGGGAAGTCATAGAGCGCATTGGCCACGAAGCTGAGGCTGCGCAGATCGGCGTCGCCGCCGGCGTCCTTCACCCCCCATTTGTCGTACGCCACATCGCCACGGAATCGGACGGCGCTGATGCCGGCGGGCTTGTAGAACGCGTGGCCGGCCACGGTGAAGCCGCTGTTGGCGCCATCACCGAGGTCGCCCATCGGGACGGACAGGCCGCCACTCACGCCAAAGGAGACGGTCTTGTCGGCGGCCGCCTGGGCCGACGCGAGGGCGGGAACGGCAAGCGCAGCGACCACGCCGATCAGACGCAGGGCACGAGTCATCGATACCTCCAAAAAATTGGGACGAAAGGCGTCCCGGTTACTCCGGGATCACCTGCACACCGGTGACGAAATACTCCGTGTCACCGAAGCACGACGTTGGTACCCCGATGTGCTGCTGATAGTCCACCGCAACTCGCTTGCCGCTGAGTTCCTCGATCTTGCGGGCGATGGAATCGTTGCGCACCGAGAAGGAGAAGCTGTCGGACCGGAACCCTTTCGCGATGTCGGTATACAGCGTCCCTTCCCACGTCTTACAGAGGTACCCCTTCCGGGAAATCTTCTGGACGTAGCCGGCCCGCTTGCCGCTGGAATAGCTCCAGTTGAGGGTCACCGCCGTCCAGGCGGCGAGGCCGCCCACGGGGAGCCCCACGACCACCAGCAGGGTGGTCAGGAGCCAATGCCGCCGGAAAAAGCCTTTCCGGGGGGCCGCCGGCGCCGGGGGGGCGTCGGCCGGGATCTCTGGGGTGGGGTTCGCGGGTTCGTCCATGGGCGTCAACTTGGGGAGCGCACCCGGCGCTCGCTAGCTTTCCCCCAGTCTACTGCCACCTCTCATCCCGGGTTTCACCGTGTCGTCTGCTTCTGGATTTGGTCGTCGTCGCCCCACCGTCACCGTCAACGTCCGCGGCGTCCCCGTCGGCTCGTCGGCCCCGGTGGTCGTACAGTCCATGACGAACACCGACACCGCCGATGCGGCCGCGACCGCCACGCAGGTGGCCGAGCTGTTCGAAGCGGGGTCCCAGAAGGTCCGCATCACGGTCAACAACGACGAAGCCGCGCAGGCCGTCCCCGAGATCCGGCAGCGCCTGGACGACATGGGGCTCGACGTCCCGCTCATCGGCGACTTCCACTACAACGGGCACCTGCTGCTCACGAAGTATCCGAAGACGGCCGCCACGCTCGACAAGTACCGCATCAACCCGGGGAACGTCGGCACCAAGCATCGCGACACGAACTTCACCACGATCGTCCAGGCCGCCATCGATCATGGCAAGCCGGTCCGTATCGGCGTGAACTGGGGCTCGCTCGACCAGGACCTGCTCACGAGCATGATGGACGCCAACGCCAGCTCGGCCACGCCGCGCGACGCGAAGGACGTCTACATGGATGCGATGCTCGAAAGCGCGCTCCGCTCGGCCGCCCTCGCCGAAGAAGTGGGGCTCGCGCACGACAAGATCATCGTGAGCGCCAAGATCTCCGTCGTCCCCGATCTCGTGGAGTGCTACCGCCGCCTCGCCGCACGCTGCGATTACCCGCTGCACCTCGGGCTCACCGAAGCGGGGATGGGCAACAAGGGCGTGATCGCCTCGAGCGCCGCGCTCGCCATTCTCCTGAGCGAAGGGATCGGCGACACCATTCGCGTGTCTCTTACCCCCAAGCCCAACGGCGACCGCCGCGAAGAAGTGTTCGTCGCCCAGCAGATCCTGCAGTCGCTCGGCCTCCGCTCCTTCGCCCCGCAGGTCACCGCCTGCCCCGGCTGCGGCCGCACCACGAGCACCTTCTTCCAGCACATGGCGGAAGACATTCAGGGCTACCTGCGCGAGCAGATGCCGGTGTGGCGCGAATCCCGCCCCGGCGTGGTCGACATGAAGGTCGCCGTGATGGGCTGCGTCGTGAACGGCCCGGGTGAGAGCAAGCACGCGAACATCGGCATTTCGCTGCCGGGCACGTTCGAAGAACCCAAGGCGCCGGTCTACGTGGACGGCAAGCTGCTCACGACGCTCAAGGGTGATGCGATCGTGCAGGAGTTCCTGGGCATTCTCAACGAGTACGTCGAGCGCACGTATCAGAGCGCTTGACGGGCGAACGCGCGCACCGCGCGGGTATGCTGGTCACACGCACCGTAGTTAAGGAGCCAGGGGGGAGTAGTCAGGGAGGAGTGAACGACTTCCCCCTGACGACTCCCCCCTGGCTCCTAAAGTACGGTGCGAGTCGAGCGGCCCACTCTCACGGATGACAACGAGTATCCGTGACCGCTCACGCCGACTCCAATCCCGCCGCCGCGGCTTCGAGCTCGTCCACAATGGACTCGTTGAACCCAATCTCCCGCAGCCGATTCGCCACCCGGCGGTAGTACTTCACCGTGCCGTCGCGGCCGGCGTTGAAGCGCCCCCACACCGTCTCGGGGAACGAGGTGCGTCGCAAGTCGGACAGAATGGAATTCGCGTTGTGCACCTTGTCGGCCGCGCACACCCACAGCGCGTCTTCGCTCGCCAGCGAGAGGCGCTGCAGGTAGTCGTCCTTCTGCTCGTCGGACGACAGCTCCATGCCATCGTCGTCAACCTTGCGCTTGGTCACGGCGAGCACGGCCTCGAGCACGCTGTTGCCGAACTTCCGGCCGATGCGCTCTTCGAGCATTTCCTGCGTCCAGCCGTCGCGCACGCAGTCTTCCACGACGTCGTGCAGAATGCCGGCGACCACCGCGTCTTCCCGACAGCCGTAGCGCGTCAGGATGATCGCGACATTGGCCGGATGCGTGAGGTACGGCAGGCGTGTGCCTTTTCGCACCTGCTGGTCATGATGCTTGGCCGCGAACGCGAACGCGTGGTTGATCCGATCGGAGTAGCCGGTCATGGCCTGGACGGTTCGGCGGGGCGAGGGAGACGGCGAGAGTCAGGCAGGCTGCTGAACATACGACGCATTGGCGAACCAGGCCACCAGCGCTTCGAGGCCGGCGACATCGTCGTCACCGAAGGCGTTGAGCACCGGCGAATCGATATCGAGCACCGCCAGCAGCGCGCCCGCCGCGTCGTACACCGGCACGACGATCTCGCTGCGCGAGCGTGCGTCGCACGCGATGTGCCCCGGGAAGGCGTGCACATCGGGCACCACCACCGTGCGGCGTTCGGCGGCGGCCGTGCCACAGACGCCGCGACCGAAGCGGATTTCCTGGCAGCCGAGCGAGCCCTGATACGGACCCACGCGCAGCAGCGCATCGGGTTCGACGACGCGATAGAAGCCGGTCCAGAGATGGCCGAACGCGTGGTGCAGCAGCGCGCTCGTGGTGGCCATGCCGGCGATCACATCCGTGCTGCCATCGAGCAGCAGCTGTTGCATCTCGAGGAGCCGCGCATACGCCTCGGCGCGCGGCGTCTCACGCAGGTCGGGAATGACTGGTTCCATGGTCCCGGGAAAGATGGGCACGACCGGCCCGTTACTGCAGCGGGCCGATCAGCAGAATGAGGCGCAGATCGAGCAGGGCGAGGGCCAGCCCCTGCACCACCACCGCGATGCCGGCGCCCAGGGCGCCCGGTTTGGGCCCCCAGCGCCAGGCGAGGATGCCGATGGTGGCCCCCACGGCGGCATACCCCACATCGAGGCCGGTGTTGAGCCAGAGGATGTTCACCAGGTGCTGGGCGCCGGCGAAGTCGCGCAGCGCGAGCCCCTGCCAGGCCCACGCGGCAATCGCGCCGTTGACCGCGCCCCAGGCCGCCGTCTGGATGCCGAAATGCTTGAGCATCGGCGCCGTGGCGCGACGCACGGCGAGCCACGCGAGCAGCGCCGTGCCGCCCAGCACGCACGCCACCGCCCAGAGGGCGAGGCGCTGCAGATGGCCACGCTCGAGGGAGAGCAGGGTATCGGCCCACATATCTCGCGGATCCTAGCGACGCTACCGCTCGAGGGGCAGCTGGCCCGTCCATAACACCACCGCACGGATGCGCCGCGACTCGAGCGCGAGCGCGCGGACCACCTCAGTGAGCCAGGGCAGGGCGGTCCGGCCGCGCTGCGCCACCAGCACCACATCGGCGTCGCTCGCGACACTGCGCGCAGTGGTCGCGCCGGTCAGGGTGAGCTCCGACGCCTCGGCGGCGAGCCCACGCCGCACGGCCTCCACCAGCACCGGCCGGTCGGCCAGCACCGTGATGCGCTGCGCCGCATCGTCGAGCGGTGTGAGGGCATAGTGGAGCGTGACCCAGGTGTCCGGCGCCCCGTCGGTGCGCCGGGCATCGGCGTCGTGAAGCAGCACGCGAGCGCCCGTGATCGCGAGCAGTTCGTCGGCCGTGCTCACCGTGGGGCGGCGCAGCTCGCGCGCCAACACCACCGCAAAGCCCACCGCGAGGCCAAGCACGAGCGCCGCGAGCAGCATCGCCAACGGCGGAATCGGCGCCTGCGCGGTCGCTCGCAGCGCGGCCTGCTGGCGCAGCAGGTCGTCGTTGATCGCCCGGGCCGCAGCGAGTGCCGAATCGGTGCGCGCGAGCACGAGGCGCTGCTGCGCGACCGCCGCTTCGAGCACCGTGTCGGCGGGCAGCGGCGCACTCAGAAGCGGCGTGGTGGTGGTATCGGTGAGCGTGGCTGATGGGGCCATCGAATCTGGCACGGCGCTGAAGGCGCGCCGGCGCGCGAGTTCACTCTCAGCGAGGCGCTCCAGCCGCTGCCCCAGCGCGGTAAGTCGCGCGGTGAGT
The DNA here is from genome assembly GCA_019752115.1 of Gemmatimonadaceae bacterium. NCBI lineage: Bacteria > Pseudomonadati > Gemmatimonadota > Gemmatimonadia > Gemmatimonadales > Gemmatimonadaceae > Gemmatimonadaceae bacterium. The sequence goes on along the minus strand of JAIEMN010000020.1, from coordinate 229,235 downwards.
GCCGCATAGCGGGCGTCGGGTCCGCCAAGCGCGGCCGAGGCTTCGCGCTCGCGATTGAGGGCTTCGATCGTATCGAGCGCGGCGCGCACCGCGGCGTTGCCGCGCAGCGCGGGCGAGGCGACCAGTGCGCGATAGCTCTCCACGAGCGGCGCCTGACGTACGCGCGCGACGAGCTGCTCGAGCGCCGCCGTCCCGCGGCTGCTGGGTGTACTGTCACGCAGGGAATCCGCACCGGTGGGCGTGATCGGCGACGCGAGCGGGCGCGCAGCCGCCAGCTGCGCCACGGCGCTGTCCAGCATGCGCTGCGCGCCATCACGCTCGGCGCGGAGCCCCACCGTATCGCGCAGCGGTGGCAGGGCGGCGAGCGCCGCCGCGAGCTGTCGATCGGCGCGGCGTGGCACGAGCACGAAGGTGAGCAGCGCGCCAATGACGACGAGCGCGCCAATCCCGGCAATGAGCAACGCGCGCCGCGAGGCATTGGCCGTGCGCGCGGTCAACCAGCGAATACGATCAGGTGAAGCGGTCACCCCGCAAAGCAGACGGGGGCCGGCGCGTTGCGCCAGCCCCCGTGGTCCTTCAGGTCACACGTCCGATTACTGGACGGTGATCTTGCCCTTCATGTTCATGGCGAGGTGCGGCGTGCAGTGGAAATCGTACGTGCCAGCCGGGATGCCCGCGAACGAGATCGTGTACGTCTCGTTGGCGTTGAGGAGCATCTTGCCCGACAGCTCGCCCGACTGCTCCGGCATGTTGGCCGAGAGCTGCGCCTTCGCGGCGGCCGGCACGGCGGCCGGGTCGAACGCGACGTTGTGCGGGCCACCCGTCACCATGACGAACTTCACGCCGTCGCCGGCCTTGATCGTCAGTTCGGCGGGCTCGAACTTATAGCCCGTGCCGTCGCCGATCATCTTGATTTCGTGCGTCGTGCCCGTGATCGGGGCCATCGCACCCGCGGCCGGAGCCGCCGCCGGGGCTTCCGCCGCCGGAGCCGCCGCCGCCGAAGCGCCAGCCGCCGCGGCCGTATCCGTCGCCGCCTTCTCACCACCACCGCACGCGCCGAGCACGATCGCCGCGCCGGTCACCACCGCAAAGCCGAGAAACCGCATGTCGAGAGGCCTCCAGAGCCTATCAGGAAATTTCCTTCTGAGTCAGGCGTCCGCATCGCGTAACGCCTGCGCTCGCAGGGCCCTGCGAGCATTGTGAACTTATTCACAAGGGTTTCCAGCGCCAAGGCCCTGTCGGGAAAATCCGCCTTGACGCCTCCGACTTTCGGCGCTAGCCTCCGGCCATCATGCTGAACCGCCACACCACCCACCATCATGCGCATCATGGCCACGGCCCGACGGGTCGGGGCGTTTCGCGCGTGACAGGGTAACCGGCAGCCAGCGCCCGTCCCACGCCCGAACGACCTGCGGCCCGTCCCTCCGGACGGGCCTTTTTGTTTTCCCTGCTTTCTTCCGCTCCGAGTACCGCCATGCTCCGCATCGCCCTGCCCAACAAGGGCCGTCTCTCCGAAGACACCCGCGAACTCTTCAATGACGCCGGCCTCGAGGTCCGCTCCTCGGGCGACCGCGCCCTCACCGCGTCGCTTGGCGGGGAGTTCGAGGCCATTTTCGTCCGCGCCCAGGACATCCCGGAGTTCGTCGCCGACGGCGCCGCCGATGTGGGCGTGACGGGGTGGGATCTGGTCAACGAATCGGGGCGGGAGCTCACCTCCCATCTGGATCTGGGCTTCGGGAAGTGCCGTCTGGTGGTGGCCGCCAAGGACGACAGCGGCATCCGCTCAGTCGAGGACATCGGGGCCAACGGCAAGACCGTTCGGGTGGCAACCGTCTTCCCGAACATCACGCGCCGCTTCTTTGCCGACGCCGGCCGCCCGGTCGAGGTCGTGCCGGTGTCCGGCGCCGCCGAGATCGCCCCGCACCTGGGGATCGCCGACGTCGTCGTGGACCTGACGTCCACGGGGTCGACCCTGCGGGTGAACGGCCTGCGCGAGATCGAGACGGTGCTGCGCTCCTCCGCCCACCTGATCACCGCCAAGGGCTTCCCGCCCCCGGGTGCCAACGACCGCGGCCGCGATCTCGACGACCTGGTCACCGCCCTCGCCTCGGTGATCCGGGCCCGGGGGCAGCGCTACCTCATGGCCAACGTCCCCCGCGCCTCGCTCGACGCCGTGCGCGGGGTGCTCCCCGGGCTCAACGGCCCGACCGTCATCGATATCGCCGAATCCGAGACGTTCGTCGCGGTGCACGCCGTCGTCAGCGCCGCCACCATCTATCGCACCATCTCCCAGCTCCGGGGCATCGGCGCCGAGGGCATCCTCGTGACACGCATCGAGAGGCTCGTCCCGTGAGTGCGGCGCCTCCAAACGACGGGCGCGTGGCCGGCCGGCTCGCGTTGCGCGCCCGGGGCCCCGTCGCCGATCTGACCCCGGACACGCGGCGGGCGCTGGTGGACCGGTCGTCCACCACCGACGCCACCGTTAGGATCCGAACGACCGCCATCATTGAAGAGGTGCGGAAGAACGGCGACGAGGCGCTACGCCGCTTTGCCCGCGACTTTGATCGCGTCGCCCTCGCCTCGCTGGAAGTGCCGCGCGCGGCCTGGACCGAGGCCCTCGACCGCCTCGATCCCGGGCTCCGGCGCTCCCTCGAGCGGTCGGCCCGGAACATCGCGGCGGTACACGAGGCCTTCCGGCCGCAGGCCACGCACTGCTCGCCGGAGCCCGGGATCGTGGTCGGGCGCCGCCCCGACCCGCTCGCCCGGGTGGGGATTTATGCGCCCGGTGGGCGCGCCGCGTATCCCAGCTCGCTGCTCATGGGGGCCGTTCCGGCGCGGGTGGCCGACGTGGGTGAGGTCATCGTCTGCTCCCCGCCGGGCCCCGATGGGCGGCCGTCGGAAGTGGTGCTCGCCGCCGCCGCGCTCGCCGGCGTCGATCGCGTCTTCGCTCTGGGCGGCGCCGGCGCCATCGCCGCCATGGCCCTCGGCACGGCCACCGTGCCGCGCGTGGACCGCATCATGGGGCCCGGCAACGCCTGGGTCGCGGAAGCCAAGCTGCAGCTCGTCTCGCACGTGGCCATCGACTCGCCGGCCGGGCCGAGTGAGCTGCTCGTGCTGGCCGATGCGTCGGCCGATGCCACCGCGATCGCGCGCGAGATGATGGCGCAGGCCGAGCACGACCCCGATGCCGCGGTCATCACCGTGCTCGTGAAGAGCGCGGGTCCGGTGGGCGCGCTGGCGATCGCCATCGAGAAGGCGCTCGACGCGCAGCTCGCGACGGCACCGCGCGCGGACATCGTGCGCGCGAGTCTCGCCGCGCGGGGCGGCATCGTCTGGTTCGACACGCTCGCCGAAGGCATCGCCTTCGCGAATGAATGGGCCGCCGAGCATCTGCTGCTGGTGGTGAACGAGGCCGAACGCGCCGACACGCTCGCGCAGCTGCGCAGTGCCGGCACGATTTTCGTGGGCGCCTCCAGCTCGGTGGCCTACGGCGATTACATGACCGGCGCCAATCACGTGCTGCCCACCGCCGGCGCGGGCCGCTCGTACTCCGGGCTGTCCACACTCGACTTCGTGCGCTGGACCACCTGGCAGGAAGTCTCACCGGCCGCCGCCGCGGCACTCGCCGATGATGTGGGGCGCTTTGCCGACGCCGAAGGGCTGCCCGCACACGCGGCCGCCGCGCGGGCGTGGGAGGCGGCACGATGAGCGAGCGGTTGGCCTTTGCGCGCGCGCTGTACGACGGCGTGCCGCTCTACGACCCCAAGCGCACCCCGGTCGCGCTCGACCTCACCGACAACACGAACCTGTGGGGGATGCCGCCGGTCGCGGAACGCACCTGGCGGGAGATGCCGGTGGCGCGCATCACGCGCTATCCGTCGCTCTATGCGGCGGAACTCAAGGAGGCGCTCGCGACCTTCGTGGGGACGACGCCCGATCGGCTCGTGACCGGCTGTGGCTCCGACGACATCCTCGACAGCGCCATGCGCGCCTTCGGGGAACCGGGCAGTGTGGTGGCGAGCCCCGAGCCGAGCTTCGCGATGATTCCCATCTTCGCGCAGATGAATGGGCTCCGCTACGTCGGCGTGACCGAACGCGCCGATCAGCAGCCCGATCTCGACGCGCTGCTCGCCGCGAACCCGCGCATTCTCTATCTCTGTTCGCCCAATAATCCCACCGGCGCGCTGGTGGCCCGTGACACGATCGAGCGCGCGGTGCGGGAGATGGACGCGCGCGGCGGCGTGGTCTTTCTCGACGAAGCGTACGCGGAGTTCGCGGGCGTGTCGGCGGTGGATCTCGCCAACCGCACGAGCAACCTGCTCGTGATTCGCACGATGTCCAAGGCGTTCGGCCTCGCTGGCCTGCGCGTGGGCTACGGCATCGGCGCGCCGGCACTCGTGCGCGACGTGGAGAAATCGCGCGGGCCGTACAAGCTCAACGCGATGGCTGAACAGATCGCACTCGCCGCGCTCCGCGAAGACATGGCATGGGTGCGCACGCACGTCGCGCTGGCCGTCGAGAACCGCGACCGCCTCGCGGCGGCACTGCGCACGCGCGGCTACGCGCCACTCCCCTCGGCGGCCAACTATGTGTGCGTGCCGGTCCGCAACGCCGTCGCGGTGGGGCAGGCACTGCGCGCCCGTGGGGTGGCAGCGCGCCCGTTCGAAGGCTTGCCGCATGTGGGTGACACGCTGCGCATCTCGGTGGGCCCGTGGGAGCTGCTCGAGCAGTTCCTCGCGGCCTTCCATGCCGCCACGGCGGAGGTGAATCCGTGAGCGAAGTAGACACTGCGCCGTTGCACGTCGCCGTCTTTGACTACGGCGCGGGCAATCTGCATTCGCTGGTAAAGGCGCTCGAAGCCGGCGGCGCCACCGTGCGGGTCGATACCGATGCCGCCCGCGCCGTGGTGGACACCGATGCCGTCGTCCTCCCCGGCGTGGGAGCGTTCGCGCCCGCCGCCGAGCGTCTCGCGAGTGGTCGCGAGGCCATGCGCGACGCGCTGCTGGGTGGCCTGCCGGCCCTCGGCATCTGCCTCGGTATGCAGCTCTTCTTCGACGGCAGCGATGAAGGACCGGGCGCGGGGCTCGGCATCGTCCCCGGTCAGGTGCAGAAGCTCACCGCCGCCCGCATCCCCCAGATCGGGTGGAACGGTCTCTCCGACGTCTCGGAGCCGCTGCTGCGCGAGGCGCAGATGGCGGTGGCCTACTACGCGAACAGCTTCGTGGGGCGCCCCACGGCAAACGGCCTCCCTTACGTAACGGCGTGGAGCGAACACGAAGGCGATCGCTTCCCGGCCGCCGTGCGGCGCGCGAACGTGGTGGGGACGCAGTTTCACCCCGAAAAGTCGAGCGCCCCGGGTGTGGCGTTCGTGAAGGCCTTCCTGAACATGGCGCGGGCGCGCCGCTACGGCTCGAGGAGCAGCACATGATCGCAATTCCGGCGGTGGACCTGCGTGGTGGCCACTGCGTGCAGCTCGTGGGCGGCGATTACGACCGCGAACAGGTGCGGCTCGATGATCCGCGCGGTGTCGCGCGTGATTGGGTCGATGCCGGCTTCAATCGGTTGCACATCGTGGATCTCGATGCCGCCACCGGCCGCGGCGCGAACAGCGAAGTGATTCGCGACCTGCTGCGCGAAAGCCCGGTCCCGGTGCAGGTCGGCGGGGGCGTGCGCGACGAAGCCCGCATCGAGCGGCTGCTCGAAGAAGGCGCGACCTGGGTAGTCGTCGGCACGCGCGCGGTGGAAGACGAAGACTGGCGCGCCGAGATGGCGCATCACTTCCCGGGGCGGCTCATCATCGCCGCCGATGTGCGCGAGCGGTTGGTCGTCACGAAGGGGTGGGCGGAAACGTCGCGGCTGGACGTCGTGGATTTCATGACCGAGCTGCGCGATCTGCCGCTCGCCGGCGTGCTGGTCACGGCCGTGCATCGCGAAGGGCAGATGCAGGGCACCGACCTGCCCCTCATGGAAGACGTCGCCGAGGCGAGCGCGTGGCCCGTCTTCGCGTCGGGGGGGGTGACAAGTCTGGAAGACATGCGGGCGCTCGATCATCGCGGCCTGGCTGGCGCGGTGCTGGGCATGGCACTCTACACGGGCGCGATCGATCCGCGCCGACTGGCCGAGGAGTTCGGAGCATGACCGTCGTCGTTCGCGAGTCCAAGGAAACCAAGATCCGCATCGCCATCACCGAAGGCACCGGTGTCGCCACCGTCGCCACCGGCGAGCCGTTCCTCGATCACATGCTGGTCGCCTTCGCGCGCTATGCTGGTGTGGACCTCGACGTGCAGGCCAGCGGCGACCTGCGGCATCATCTCATCGAAGACGTCGCCATCACGCTTGGCCAGGCGGTCGCGGCCTTCACGCCAGCCGGCTGCGCACGCTACGGCGAGCGCACGGTGCCCATGGACGATGCACTGGTGCAGGTCGTCCTCGACCTCGGCGGGCGCCCGTACTATCGCGGCAAGCTTCCGTCCAAGCTGTACGAACACTTCCTGCGCTCCTTTGCCGACAACGCCAAGGCTACGCTGCACGTGCGCGTGCTGCGCGGGTTCGACCGGCACCACATCGTGGAAGCGGCCATCAAGGGGCTTGGCTTCTGCGTGCGGCAGGCGCTCACCGAAACGGGCGCGGTGTTCAGCACCAAGGGCGCGGTGCGGCTCGACATCACCGACGCGCGGTCCTGACGCATGCTGACGCGACGTGTGATCGTCTGCCTGGATGTGAAGGGCGGGCGCGTGGTGAAAGGCGTGAACTTCGTGGGGCTCCGCGATGTGGGCGACCCGGTGGCGCTCTCCGAGCGCTACGAGCTCGAAGGCGCCGACGAAATCACCTTTCTCGACATCTCGGCGAGCGCCGAAGAACGCGCCACGCTGCTCGACGTGGCGCGTCGCACGGCCGAGCGGCTGTTCATCCCGCTGACGATCGGCGGGGGTGTGCGCACGGCCGAGGATGTCGCCCGCGCCCTGCGCGCCGGCGCCGACAAGGTGTCGCTCAACTCGGCGGCGGTCACCAATCCGCAGGTGCTCACCGAAGCGGCCGATCGCTTCGGTGCGCAATGCGTGGTCGCGAGCATCGATGCCAAGCAGAACGCCGACGGCGTCTACAAGGTGTGGGTGAAGGGCGGTCGTGAGGAAACGCCGCTCGAAGCGGTCGCCTGGGCGCAGGAGTGCGTCGCGCGCGGCGCCGGCGAGATCCTGCTCACCAGCATCGATCGCGACGGCGCCCGCACGGGCTACGACCTCGAGATCACCCGCGCGGTGGCCAACGCCGTGAACGTCCCCGTCATCGCCAGCGGCGGCGCCGGCACCGCGCAGCATCTGGTGGACGCGGTCCAGCAGGCCAACGCCGATGCCGTACTCGTTGCCGGCATTCTGCATGACGGGCTGACGACGGTGCATGCGCTCAAGGATGCGATGCGCGCGGCGGGGCTGGTGGTGCGCGAGTATTCGGAGGTCTGACGAGGGACTATGGACGACTATGGAGGTGGGAGTCGGGATCGGGCTCGGAGGTCCGGGTCGGAGTGGAATTTCCGAACGACCTGCTGGCGCCACGGTCGCCGTTGAACAGCGATGCCTGTGTCGCAGCAAGACCTGGTCGCCGGCACTCCGACCCCCACGTCTGTGCCCGATCCCGACTCCCACCTCCATAGTTGTCCGATGACCGACCATTCCCTCGACCGATCAGAACATGAGTGACTCCCTGCTGCAGGCTGCCGCCGAGGTGGCCGAGTTTGCTGCGAACGTCGCCATGCAGTGGTACCGGAAGGATTTCGCCGTGGAGACCAAGGGCGATGGGAGTCCGGTGACCATTGCCGACCGCACCGCTGAGCAGGAGGCGCGTGCGTGGTTGTCGCAGCGCTTTCCGCAGGATGGGCTCTTCGGTGAAGAGTTCGGCCTCGAGCGTGCCGACGCGAAGCGTCGGTGGATTCTCGATCCCATTGATGGCACCAAGGCCTTTGTGCGTGGCGTGCCACTGTGGGGGACGCTCGTCGCGTGCTGCGAGGGCGATACCGTGCTCGCTGGCGCGGCCTGCTACCCGGCGGTGGGCGAGCTCGTGGCGGCGGCGCCCGGCGAAGGGTGCTGGTGGAACGGGTCGCGCGCGTCGGTGTCCCGCATCGGCACGCTCGCCGAGTCCACCTGCCTCATTACCGATGAGCGGTTCCCCGAGCGCGCCGCGCGGCGCCCGCGCTGGCAGGCGCTGTCGCGCGAGTGTGGCGTGTCACGCACCTGGGGGGATTGCTACGGATATCTGCTGGTGGCCACCGGGCGCGCGGAGATCATGGTGGATGACATCGTGAACCCGTGGGATGCGGCGGCGGTGTATCCGCTCATTACCGAAGCCGGTGGGGTCTTCACCGACTGGCGCGGTACCGCGACCGCCTTCGGTGGTGATGTCATCGCCACCAACGCGGGCGTCGCCGCGGCCGCGCGCGCGCATCTTCTTGAACCTTCTGTGACGACGCCATGAGCGCGACGCTCGATCTCGATACGTTGGATTTCAGCAAGGGCAACGGCCTCGTCACGGTGGTGACGCAGGATGTGCAGAGTGGGGCCGTGCTCATGGTGGCGCACGCCGATCGCGAAGCGCTGGAGGTGACCCTGCGCACCGGCGAGATGCACTATCGCTCGCGCAGCCGCGGGCTCTGGCACAAGGGTGGCACCAGCGGCAACGTGCAGCACGTGGTGTCACTCACTGCGGATTGCGACCGCGATGCCGTGCTGGCGCGGGTCCGGCCCGCCGGCCCGGCCTGCCACGAGGGCACCGTCTCGTGCTTCCGCGATGAGGCGCTGGCGGCTGACGTGCTGGGCGCACTCGACGCCACCATTGCGTCGCGCGCGAGTGCCGCACCCGCCGAGAAACCGAGCTACACGCAGCGTCTGCTGGCCGATCGCAACCTGCGCCTCAAGAAGCTGGGCGAAGAGGCGGTCGAGCTCGCGACCGCCTGTGTGGACGGCGATGTCGAGCGTGCCACCGAAGAGACCGCCGATCTGCTCTACCATGCGCTCGTCGCCCTGCGCGCCGTGGGTGGCTCGCTCGAGGGTGTCCGCGCGGTGCTCGCGGCCCGCGCCCGATAGTTCGGCACGCCCCCTGCAACGAGTGGTTGGTGCACGCCTCCCCGGCAATCGGCCGTGGGAGGCGCCGACTGCTCAGGAAGGGATTGAGTGGCATCGTTGCCCTCCTCATGAGTCTGATCGGCGGACGTCGCAGTCTCTCATGGGAGGTACGCATGCCTTACACCGCATACCGGGCAGGATACCCGGCACTGCTGCTCACGCTCGCCGCGGCGGCCGCCTGTAAGGGCGAGCGTCGCGAAGACCGGGCCGTCCAGACGACGACATCGGAAGGACAGCTCGCGTCCCCCACGGCGGACGCCGCCGAGCGCCGCGGCATGTCGATGGTGCGCATGATCAATGCGCTCCCCGCCGGCAGCGCCGCCAGTGTGAGCGTCGACGACAAGGCGACCTTTACCGGCATCGACTACAAGACGGTGACGCCGTATACGGAAGTGTCCGAGAATGTCGCGCGCTTCCGACTGCAGAGCGGCAGCAAGGACACTACCATCGCGTCGAACAACGAGATCATGATGGATGGGTCTCGGTACACGATCGTCGCCCTGCCCGAGAAAGGCGGCGGCGTGCGCCTGCGGGTGCTGCACGACGAACTCGGCAAGGACACCACCAAGGCGCAGCTCCGGGTGATCCACGGCCTGACGGGGGTGGGCGAGATCGACGTACTCTTCCAGGGCAAAGACGACGCGCTCTTCGACAACGTGAACCTCGCGTCGGAAGCGGGCTACAAGGATGTCGATCCTCTCAACACCACGCTCATCGTGAAGGCGGATGGCAGCGGCAAGCAGCTCCTCAAGAAGGAGATGCGCTTCCAGCCGGGGCATGCCTACACGGTCGTACTGACCGGCACCGCGCAGCGGGCCGAGGCCATTGTCGTGGACGACACGGCCGTCAAAGGAACGACCAGAGATGCCGACTCGGGGCTGACCAAGCGATAACGGGTGACGGCGGTGGCGACAGCCGTAGCCGCCGCCGTACCTACTCGGCCGTCATCTCCTGCACCCCGGTCCACGAATCGCCGGGGACCACGCTGATGCGCGGATCGACCGCGGCGGCTTCCACACAGACCATGACCTGCTCATCACCGGGCGCAAAATCCTCGCGGCTGCTCGTGCCAGCGGCGCCCGGATTCCACACCACCGTTTCGGGGAAGCCCGACTTGGTGATGCGCAGCGTGCGATGGGGCTCATGGAGCGCGATCGCGGAGGGCGTATCGAGATACACGCGGTCGATTGGTCCGGGGATGCGCAGCACATCGGCCGTTTCCGTGTACTCCGCACCGCCCTGCAATGCGTCGCGGTAACGACAGCCACTCAACCCCTCAACCGACACCTGCAGCGCGTCGCGCACGCGGAAGTACGGGTGCAACGCTGCCGTGAACTCGAGCGGCTGCGCATCGGTGTTGGTCACCGTGAGTTCCACGCGCAGCGTGCGCGCGTGAACGGATACGGCGAGCTCCGCCGTGAACGCGAAGGGCCAGAGGGCGCGCGTGGCGTCGCTGTCGGTAAGGCGCAGCACCGCTCGGGCGCCGTGGGCATCGGCGACTTCACGCACCACCGTCCACCGCAACAGACGCGCGAATCCGTGCTGCTGCAGCGGCCCACTCTTGCCGAACTGCGGCCAGCAGAGCGGAATGCCCCCGCGGATGGCGTAGCCCGGCCCATAGAATGCACGAGCGGAGACGAACAGCTGTTCGTCTCCGCCGGCGGGAATCCACGAGGCGACGTGCGCCCCATCCAGGTAGAGGCGTGCCTGCGCGCCGTCGGGCGCGGTGAGCGTGATGGATGGGGCGTCCGTGGCCGACAGTGGTGGCATCGCGATTAGCGCAGCTCCCAGCCGCTGCGGTAGACGCGTGTCAGGTACTGATTCGCATCGGGCGCGTTGGTGAACTCCATCTTGCTGCCGTCATAGCGCACGCGACGCGCCTGACCGGCACGGAGCGCGGCAATGCCGAGCAGCATCGACTCGGTGAGCGGGGCCGCGTAGGAGAACGGCGAACTCGCCTTCGCTTCGCCCTTGGCCGCCTGCACCCAGTTCATCTCGTGCGAGGTCGTGATGCGCGGAAGAGTCTTCGGCACTTCCTCCGCCTTCTTCGCGGTCTTCTCGGGGTAGATGCGCGGCTTGTTGCCGTACGTCTCGTAGAACATGATCCCCTTCTCGCCGATGAAGACGCCGCCGCCGCCATCCGAGCCGGGATTGGCCATCGGTTCGCCGTCGGGGAGCAGGTCCGGGCGCGGCGGCATGAGGCCGCCATCGTACCAGTAGAGCTTCACCGCATCGCGCTTGCCGCGCTTGGGGAACTCGTACTGCACGAACGTCGCCATCGGATACGTCGCCGGGTTCTGCGCCCCGCCGCCCCACGGGCTCGACGACGCCGTGATGCTCGTCGGATGATCGAGGTCGAGCGCGATGAACGGCGCATCCATGAGATGCGCACCCATGTCGCCGATGGCGCCGACACCGAAGTCGATCCAGCCGCGCCACGCGAACGGATGATAGGCCGGGTGATACGGAATCTCCGGCGCCGCGCCGAGGTAGAGATCCCAGTTGAAGCCCGGCGGCGGCGTGGTGTCGTTGGCGGCCATCGCCGCGCGCACCGCGTTGTCCACCGTGCCCATGTTCCACTGCGGGCGCGGATTGGGCGTCGGCACCTGCGCGTTCGCCGGACGCGGGCGCGGAATCCCCTGCGCCCAGTAGCGCACCGGGCGATCGGTCCACACATGCACTTCGTGGATCTTGCCGAGCACACCGGCCGCGATGAGCTCGCGCACGCGATGCGTGCCTTCACCCGAGTGCCCCTGATTGCCCATCTGCGTGGCGAGCTTCGGATTGTTCGCCGCCGCCTTGGCCAGCAATCGCGTTTCGTACACCGAGTAGGCGAGCGGCTTCTGCACGTACACATGCTTGCCGAGCTGCATCGCGGCGAGCGCGATGGTGGCGTGCATGTGATCGGGCGTCGCGATCATCACCGCATCGATGTCCTTCTGCTTGGCCAGCATCTCGCGGAAGTCGGCGTACTTGGCCGCCTTCTTGTACGCCTCGCCCAGCTTCACGTTCTCCGGCGACGGCTCCCCCTGTCGCGGCTTGAGCCGCCCATCGAGCGAGCGCTCGACGTATGGGAAGTCCACGTCGCAGACCGCCACGATGTTCTGCGACAGGACCTGCTGCATGTTGTTCATGCCCATGCCGCCGATGCCGACGCAGGCGATGTTGAGCGTGTCACTCGGCGCCTGATAGCCCCGGCCACCGAGCACATAGCGGGGCACGATCATGGCGCCGAGCGCGAGCTTGGCGGAGTCGCCGACGAAATCGCGGCGGGAGTACGAATCGGACATGAGGGTCGCGGTGGGAGTCGCGGACGGTGGGAGACCCGACCGCGGATCAGCGCGCGGCCGGACTCATGATATAGCCCTCGCGCCAGCTGCCGTCGAGACGGAAGGGCGCGTCGCCGGCGAGATGCACCGCGTGTGTGTCACCGCGGGCCCAGGCCAGCCCGGCGAGCCCACCGATGGCGGCCTGCAGTTCGTCGTGTGTGGGCGTGCGGGCGAGCGTGAAACCGGTTTCCGCCGTGAAGCGCGCCGCCGCCTGGGCGACCAGGGCCGGCGTCGCCTTCCCCTTGGCGACGAGTGGCGTGAGCCCGAGCGCCCGCCACGCCGCGGTGGGGAAGCTTTCGGTGACGAACCGCGTCCCGGGTGCCGCCTCGGCCTGCCCGGGGAGCACCAGCTGGTGGATCTGCGTGAGCCGCTCGAAGAGCGCGATGGAGAAGCGGGTGAACGCCAGATACGTCGCCGGCTTCACCCTATCGGGCGGCAGCCCAGTCTTGCCGGGAGCCCGCAGCTGGCGCTCACTCCGGCGGCAATGCGGGGAATCGGTATCGGGCGCCTTCCAGCCGAGCGGGCCATCGATGCAGAGGCCCTGCGCGTCGTGCTGCGCGAGCTGCGCCATGAGCCAGTCCGCCAGTCGGAGAGGATCGGGCGGGCCTTCGAGGTCGATGTCCAGGAAGTCGACTCGGCGTGCCTCGTGGCTCAGGAGCGCGACGCCGACATCACGATAGCGGACGTACGCCAGATCGACGGAGAGAATGCGCGTCATCAGGATCGTGAACTGCTCGCACAGAGGTCACGGAGGGCCTCAGGGAACACAGAGGACCGCGGTTCAGCAATGTCGTCGTCCTTGGTGTTCGCTGTGCCCTCTGTGTTCACTGTGTTCTCTGTGAACTCTGTGCGTGCTGTTCCTCTCAAAATCTCAACAGCCGCGCCGGCGTCACCTTGCCCGGATCGCCCACATAGGCCCACCGCACCTGCCGCATGTACTTCCGCGCCGCGTTCTGGATGTCGAACGGCGTGACCGCGCGCAGTTCGTCCACGAAGCGCGACGCCCGGCGGAAATCCCCCTGATACAACTCGGCGCGCGCGAGCATGTTCGCCTGGTCGGCGTTGGTTTCGTTGTCCAGGAAGTACGTCACGATGAACTGCTGCACGAGCAGCTCGAGTCCCTTGTCGGTGATCGTCCCTTCCTGGAGTGCGCGGATCTGCTCGCGCATGATAAAGAGCACTTCGTCGGGCTGCGTGGTGGTCACGTAGAGGCCACCTACGGAGAACGCGCGCTCCTCGAACGGCGCGCTCACCGAATACGTCAGGTTGCGCTTCTGCCGCACTTCACCGAACAGGCGCCCCGAGAGCACGGCACACGCGAGGCGGAGCGCCGCGTAATCCTTGCTCGTGGCCTGTGGACCGTGGAACCACCCCTGCAGGTAGTTCGTCGGCAGCCCCTCGCGCTTCTCGATCACATAGGCGCCGGGCAGATCAGCCGGGGCCTGCGGCAGCGTCCACGCGTAGCCGCCCTTCGGCAGGCGTCCGATCGTTTCACGCACCAGGCGCTCCACCTTGCTGCGCGACACGTTGCCCACCACCACCAGCATCATGCGCGAGCTCACCATCTGCGTCGCCTGATACTGCTTGAGATCGGCGACGCTGATCTTCTTGAGCGTCTCTTCCGTGCCAGCTGGCTCGAGGCTGTACGGATGACCGGTGTAGGCGATGCTGTCGGCGAGATAGTCGAGCAGCGCATCCGGTGAATCCTTGCGCTGCGCCACCGCCTGCACGAACTGCTCGCGCACGAGCTCCACTTCGGCCGGGTCGAGACGCGGCGCCATGAGACGATCGGCGAGAATGGCCCAGGTGCTGTCGAGCCCGGTGGTCGTGGCGCGCAGCCCCACCGTGGTCCAGTCCACGCCGGCACTGACGGCAATCGCGCTCCCGAGTCGCGCCATCTTGGCCCGCAGTACATCGCGCGGATACTTGGCGGTGCCGCGTTCGCTCGCCTCGAGCAGCAGCAGCTCGGTGCCCTGCGTCTTGTCGGTGAGCTGCCGCGTGCCGCCCAGCAGATAGAGATTGGCGGCCACCACGTTGTTGGCCGTGACCTGCCGCAGAATGACCGGAATACCGCTCACCGTGAACTTCATGGTGAGCGAGTCGTCGCCCATGATCGCGGGCGACATCGGCTCGGCGGGAGCGGCGGCCTTGGGGGCCGCGGCCGTTGGCGCCGCCGTCTTGGTCGCTGGCTTCGGGGCGGGCTTCTTTGGTGCCTGCGCCGAGAGCACGCTCGCGCCGGTTGCGAGCAGCATGAGGGTACGCATGGTCAGACGCGCGTTCACGGCTTCACCCCCGCCTTGATCGGCGTCAGCAGTTCCTTTTCGCTCAGCCCCAGCGCGCGACGCGCCTGCGAGGAGAGCAGCACATTGGTCACGCGCGGCTTACCGGCGATGTACGTGGACGTGTACCGCATGAGGTCCGTGATGCGCTGCTGCGCCATCTGGTCGGTGTAGCCCATGAAGTAGTCGAGATTCGACACGCTCCACCAGAAGCCGATGGTGTGGGCGATTTCGCTGGCCTTTTCGATACCAAACGCACTCGACACCGCGCGCTGGGCCTTGGTGTTCTCGAGCTCGACCGGCGTGACGTATGTGGGGTCGGTGAAGCGCGCGATCTCCTTTTCGAGCGCCGCCATCGCTGCGCGGAACTTGTCGGGCGTCGTCTGCCCCGAGATCGAGATCGGGCCCGTCTGATTGAGCGTGTAGTAGTTCACCACCACACCCTGCCAGAGCCCCGAATCCACCAGGTTCTTCTGGAACGTGCTGGTGGGATTGTTGAGCACATCACTGAACACGTCGGCGGCGTAGGTCGCGTTCGGATCCTTCCCCACGCTCGGCCCTTGCCACTGCAGCAGCACGGCGATGCCGTTGATCGGCTCTTCGCTGATGTTCGCCAGATTGCCGGTGAGCGGCGGAATGGGCGGAATCGGATCGGCCTTGAACGGATCCTCGCCGCGGGGCCACGCGCCGAAGACGCGATTCGCGAGCGCAAAGACCGAATCGGGGATCACATCGCCGGTGACGATGAGCGCCGAGTTGTTGGGGACGTAGTACTTCTTCTGGATCGTGCGCATCTGCTCGGGCGTGACGTTCTTGAGCACCGTGCGATCGCCGATCGTGTTCTTCCGGCTGAACTGCCCCGGGTAGAGCAGTTCGGTGGCCTTCTGCTGAAAGTTGAAGCCCGGCTGCGCTTCGTTGCGGTCATACTCGCCGAGGACGACTTCCTTTTCCTTGGCGAGTTCGTCGGGCAGAAAGAGCGGACTGATGAGCGCGTCGGCGAGGAACTTGAGCCCGCCCGCAATCGAGTCGGCCGGCAGCGTGAGGAAGTAGTTCACGCGCTCTTCCTGCGTGGTGCCATTGAACACCGCGCCCAGTTCGCCCGCGCGATCGGTGAACGCATCGGCCGTGGGGAGCGCCTTGTTCGCCTTGAAGAACATGTGCTCGTACATGTGCGCGAGCCCCGCGTACTCCGGCGGCTGCGTGAACGCGCCGTTGCGCACATTGATCTCGAGCGTGGCGATGGGGATGCCGTGGTTCTCCACGACGATCACTTCCATGCCGTTGGGGAGCACGGCGCGCTTGAGGACCTTTTGGAGCTCGGCGCGGGATTGGGCGCGGGCGGGGGACGGCGTGACGACCGGTCCCAGGAGCGCGAGCCCGACCGTGACCACAAGGCGGCGGAGGGCGTGCGCGGAAAGCCCGCGACGCGGGCGGCGAGAAGCAATCATGCGGAGAGCGGGGGGAAGCTGGCGGACGTGCCCGAAGTCGTAGGATGCCACCCGTCCTACTGACGTCGCCAGCAGAGAGGTCCCTTCACTTTATTATGTCTAGTCTTTAGACTCATTTTATGATGTCCCTCGCGACCCTGGCCATCCTTGTGGACGCACCCCCCAAGTGGGTGCTGAACACCGTGGCGGCGGTCGATCCGGGGGCACGCTATTCCGAGGCCCTGGCCCGGCGACTGTTGGTCACGCGGGCGTTGCAGGCGGCCTGTCGCATCCCGCTGGTGGACAGCTACACCCTGGCGAATCAGGCCCTGCAGGCGTGGCGCGGGGAGCCTGGCGCCGTCTCCCTGCGTGTCCATCCCTCTGATGACGTCGCGGTGACGGTGGATGTCTATCGTCTGCTGTCAGCCCTCTACGTGCGGCAAGCGATGCTCGCGTCGTCCGGGATCGTGCATACGGAACCCCGCCGACCGCGCGGGCGGCCGCGAACACATACGCACGCGCGCGACGCCATCGCCGCCGCGCAGGCGTGGGGGCTCGACGTGTCGTTGATCCGGGAGAATCTGCGCCGGACACCCGGCGAACGATTGCGTCAGCTCGACTCGATGCAGGCGTTCGCGTCGCGCGTGCGCCGGCGTGCGCCACTCACCGCAGAGAGTCCATCCACTCGTGTTTGAGGCCATACTTGCAGCGCTCGTCGCACATCAGGTGCGCTTCGTACTCATTGGCGGCGTGGCGGCCACCATTCACGGCTCGGCGCGCTTCACCAACGATATCGACCTCTGCTACGACGCCGCGCCAGACAACATCGATCGTCTGGTAGCGATCTTGGTCGAGTGGCAGGCCTACCTGCGCGGCGTCGAACCAGGGCTGCCGTTCATGCTCGACGCGCGCACCTTTCGCACGACGCCCGTCCTGACGCTCACCACCACGATGGGGGCGATCGACCTGCTCGACCGCGTGCCGGGTGTCGGCGCCTACGCCGAGGCCCTGGCGGCGTCGGAGGAGGTCGAGATCGGATCGACGATCTTCCGCGCGTTGACGCTCGAGGCGCTGATTGCGTCGAAACAGGCGGTGCGGCGGAAGAAGGACCTCGAGCAGCTCGTTGAGCTCGAGGCCATTCTGGCGATGCGGCGGGCGGCAGGCTGAAAGCGGGGCAGCCTTACCCCGACTTCCGCTGCAGCCGCGCGATGCGGTCGCGCACATCCTTCACGAGCGGTTGGAGCGCGGGGTCCGCGTTCTTCCACAGCTCCACGAAGTCGGAGTAGCGCTGGATGGCGCGCTTCGTGTCGCCCTTGGCTTCGTACAGTTCGCCGAGGCGGCGGTAGGCGCGGGGGTACTCCAACAAATCCGCTTCGCGCAATCGCGTAGTGGGTTTGGACAGGGCGCGCTCGTACCACGCAATCACGGAGTCGGGCTGTTCCAGCCGATCGAAGGCGCGGGCGATTCGTACTTCGCCGCACGAGATGCATCGACCGACATCGGCCGCGCGAAACGCCTTGAGCGCCGTCTTGCCGTCGCCGGCCGCAAGCGCGATCTCGCCGGCAGCGGCGTCGATCAGCGGACGCTGCGCCGCGACCCACACCTTCGGTACCGTCCGCTCCCACTCTGCCAGCGACTGCCGCGCTGCGGCGATGTCACCGGTGGCGATATAGGCCTGGATGACCGCGCCATACGCCCGGTCGAGCGCCGGCAACGTGTCCCAGCGTGCCGTTCGAAGTGCCGCCGTGAAGTCACCGGCAGCATTCGTCGCCGCCGGGCGAAGCGAGGCACGCCAATACACGTCAGGGGCCAGACTGACGATACGCTGCAGCTGCTGATTACCCGCCTGCGCTGCCGTGCGCCGGAGCGCCTCAACCGTGAGCGCCGAGTCGAGTCGACCCGCGAGCAGATAGCCACCAGCAAGCGCGGCGTATCCCGGTAACGGATCTCGATCACCGCCGGCTCGGCGAAGGCGGGCGGAACCCACGGCAAGTAGTGAATCGGGATCGAGTTCGGCGGCGGCGAACAGTTCGCGAGTGACGAGTGTCTGCCCGTCGCTCTCGCCAAGCACCGCGACGGTACGGCGTAGGGCCTTACGAGCCTCCTCGACTCGACCCTCGCGAAGCAATGCCGCCACGTAGTTGGCCGGCCCGACGTTCGTCGACATGCGACTGGCGATCGTTTGATCGAAATTGAGCCGGAGGGCCTCAGTCGCCAATGGCAAGTTGCGAAGCTCCGTGTGTGCCAATCCAAGCTCACTCTTGATCATCCCGTCGTCAGGAAACTCCTTCGAGGCGCGACTGGCGACGGCGAGGGCGCTGTCCATCAATCCTGCATTCCGCAGATGGTTGCACTCCTCGAAGAGGCGGCGTGCACGGCTGGGAATGCGATCGCGAAGTCGATACGCGTTTGCGGAGGCTATACTCGCCTCGTGCTCGCTCAGTTGTCCGTTTCGATTGGAGGAGAACAACGAGGACCACGCGATCGCAAAGTTCGAATCGGCTTTCAGGACCTCGCGAAGCAGTCGCGCCGACTTCGCGTATTCAGCATCCGACCACGCGCGTCGCGAAACCAGATACAGGGGGGCGGCCTCCGAGCTGGTTCCGAGCAGCCGCCCACTGACCGGCGGTGGCGAGACCTTGCCAACGGCACGGCGAATGGCGGCCGTCGCGTCGCGTACCACCGAGCCGGAAGTACTCGAGATCTCGGCGGAGGAGTTCATGGGCGCTTCGACACGGAAGAGGGCGCTGTCGTTGCGCGTGCTGTATCCCTCCGCGATCAGCAACAGCCCATCTCCGGATCGTACGAGTGTGTGCTGGAGGTAGGCGTGAATGCCAAGATCGCGGTAGAACTGGCGGAGCGAATCGGGGGTCGCGGCGACCAATCCGATGTCTTCGGCGAGAGCCCGAATGCGTTTGGGCGTTTGCGCCAGGATCGTTGGCTCGAGCTGCAGACTGTTGATCTGGGCCTGCACCACCGACTGTGCGATGATGCTGTCGCGAGGTTCAGACACCACGGGCAGAATGGCGACCTGTAACCGCGCGGAGTCCGCCAGCACCTCGGTGCTCGTCGCCGACGGACGTTCGTTGTCCGCTGCTCGCGTGCGCCACCACCAGGCGCCAGCACCCACGACGGCTACGGCGAGCGCGCCCGCAAGCACCGACCGTCGTGCGCGCACCGCATTGACGGGATTCGTTCCATCGGCTCTCCTGGTGCGCGCCTCACCGCGGTCGATGTCGGCCAACACCACCGATGCCGCGGCCGGTCGCTCGTTCGGCGACTTGCCGAGACACGCCATGCGCGTCGTCGCCAGCGCCTCGCTCACCCCCGCGCGCCGCGCGCGAATGTCCGTCGGCGCCGTCGCAATGTGCGCGGCCATCATCTCCGCGGGCGAGCGCGCCTCGAATGGCCCACGTCCCGCCAGCATCTCGTACAGCACGAGCCCGGCCGCGTAGAGATCGGCGCGCGCATCCACGCTGCCGTCGCCCGCCGCCTGTTCCGGGGCCATGTATGCCGGCGTGCCGATGGCGAACCCCACGCCGGTCATCGTCATGCCGCCGCCACCGGTGCTCGCCGTGACGGCTTTCGCCACGCCGAAGTCCAGCGTCACCGCCCGCCGCCCGGTCAGCATGATGTTCTCGGGCTTGATGTCGCGATGCACGATGCCGCGGCCATGCGCGTACTCGAGCGCTTCCAGCAAATCGCGCCACAACCGCACCGCTTCATCAATCGGCAGCGGCCCGCGGGCCAGGCGCGTTCGGAGCGACTCGCCCTCCACGTAGGGCATGACGTACCAGAGCAGGTCCCCGTCGGCGCCCGCGGTGAGGAGCGGGACGATGCCGGGGTGCTGCAGCTGCGCGGCCAACTGGATCTCGCGGCGGAAGCGATCGACACTGACGCTCGCCGCCATATCCGGCGGGAGCACCTTGATCACCACCCGCCGGCCGAGCGCGACCTCCTCGGCCAGGTACACATGGCTCATCCCGCCGCCACCCAGCTCGCGCTCGAGGCGGTAGGCGGAGCCCAGGGCGCGCTGCAATTGGTCCTGCACTGACGACATAGAAGGGGGCTGGCGGTTCAGCCCTAGGATACGCCCCGCGAGCGGGCCCGGCCAATGCGCAGGATGCCCCGAGTGACCACATCATGGCAGATGTAGTCACACGTGACTACATTGATCCAGGATCGGACCTCAGACCTCAGGGCCCGATCGCGCCTCGGACCTCGGTCTCGCCATCGGACATCGCGGTGCAGACATCCGAATTTCGACCTCCGGACCGATGGCTGAATCCTGAGGCCAGGGTCCGACGTCCGCCGGCGAGACCGAGGTCGGAAGCCTGATCGGGGCTCCGAGGTCTGAGGTCCGACAAACACATCCCATCGGCAGGAAGTCATGCGCACCGTCGGCATCCGCGAACTCAAGACGCATCTCAGCCAGGTCCTCCGTGAGGTCCAGGGCGGCGAGACCGTCCTCGTCACCGATCGCGGTCGGGTAATCGCCGAGCTGCGGCAGCCGGGACTCTCGGCCGCTCCGCTCTCGCCCGTCGATCAGAAGCTCGCCGAGCTGGCCGCCAAGGGCATCCTACGGCTCGCTGAGAAGCCGAAGTGGGATTACGAGCCCAGCCCGGTTCACGTCCCACCGGGCACGGCGGCGGAGCTGTTGGCCGAAGATCGCGACGATCGCTGAGGCCCCTCGTGATTCTGCAACGCACCACCTATCTCGAAACGAGTGCACTCCTTGCGTGGCTGTTCAATGAGCCCGTTCAGGCGGACGTGGTTCGTCAGTCCGTGGCCGAGGCCTCCCGCGTGATCACCTCGGCGCTGACACTCGTGGAGTGTCAACGCGCCGTTCACCGAGCGGTGTATCAGGGTCGTCTGACGCCGGTCGAGTCGCTCGCACTCCAGCACTATCTGAGTCAGCTTGCCAGTAGCTGGATCGTGTTTTCGCTCGATGACGACGTCCTCGAGCGTGCGTCCGGTGCGTTCGCTGGCCCGCCGATTCGTACGCTCGATGCGATGCACGTGGCGACGGCGCTCGAGGCCGCGCGGCAGTTTGGTGCCATCGAGCTGCTCTCACTCGATCGTCGTGTCCGCGAGGTCGCACACCTCGCCGGACTCCCTGTGACGCCTGCTTCCATTTGATCGCATGACTCTCCCTGCGTCACTCAGCGCTCTCGACGTCACGCGCCTCCACGCGAACGCGCCACTCGCCCCCTACACCACCTTCAAGATCGGGGGTCCCGCCGACTGGCTCTACGAGGCCACCAGCGCCGACGATCTCGCCGCCGCCGTCAGCGCCGCAAAGGCCGCGAGCCTGCCGTGGTTCGTGCTCGGCCTGGGCGCCAACATCCTCGTGGGCGACAAGGGCGTTCGCGGCCTCGTCATTCGCAATCGCGCCGCCGCACACACCCTGAGCGGCACCGGCGAACTGTGGAGCGAAAGCGGCGCCGTGGTGCAGGATCTCGTCCTCGAAACCGCGCGCGCCGGCTGGTCAGGGCTCGAGCATTACATCGGCATCCCGAGCACGGTAGGCGGCGCGCTCTGGCAGAACCTGCACTTTCTGTCGCCGGCGCCTGAACGCGAACGCACGATGTTCATCGCCGAAGCGTTCACCAGCTGCGACATCCTCACCGAAGAGGGTGAGCGGAAGACCGTTGACGCGGACTATATCCAGTTCGGTTACGACGACACGGTCTTTCATCACCGCCGCGACATCGTGTTGAGCGCGCGCTTTCAGCTCACGAAGCAGGACCCGGCGGTGCTGCATCGGATTCTGCAGGAGAATCTCTCCTGGCGCGGCTCCCGCCATCCGTGGCTGCAGGTGCATCCGAGCGCGGGCTCGGTCTTCAAGAAGATCGAAGGTATCGGCGCCGGTCGCCTCATCGACCAGTGCGGCCTCAAGGGCTATCGCGTGGGAGATGCCCAGATCTCGCATATCCACGCCAACATCCTCGTGAACCTCGGCGCCGCCACCGCGGCGGATGTGCGGGCGCTGATCGCGCATGCGCAGCAGTGTGTGCGGGAGAAGTTCGGGTATGAGTTGGAGACGGAGATTGGGATGATTGGGGAGTTCTGAGCCGAATCTGCCGTCTGCCATCAGACGTCGGAGGTCAGTAACCCCCGAGAGCTCAGGGGGGAGAACGTCAGGGGGAAGAGCTCAGGACTGCCGCAGTCCTGAGCTCTTCCCCCTGAAATTCTGCCCACTGAGCTCTCGGGGGTTCCGCTTTTCCCCCATCTCAAGGAAACCACCCCCAAACCCAGTGGTGTCGAAACGCCAGCCCCCTCCAAGGCGTACCTCCTGCAGGTTCCCGCTCGTCCCTCAAGCCCTCCCGACGTGTCGCGTCGCTTCCGATATCTCCTCGTTGTCCTGCTCGCCTGCCTGGGCGTCGCCGCCCCGCCGGTGGGTGCGCAGCAGGTCGACGTCATCCGTGGCCGCATCACCAGCACGGACAACGAACCCCTCGAGAATGTTGCCGTCATCATCACGAGCATCTCGGGGAACGTGAATCGCACCACCCGCACCGACCGGCAGGGGCGCTTCACCGTCACCTTCCCCAATGGGGATGGCGACTACATGGTCACCCTCAACGCGGTCGGCTACGGGCAGAAGCGCTTTGAAGTGAAGCGCGCCGCCGACGAAGACGTCCTGCTGGCCGATGCGAAGCTCACCAAGGTCGGCGCGGTCCTCGATGCCATGAAGGTCACCGCCGAGCGACAGAAGGTGTCGCGCGGTGAAGCGAACCAGGACATCAGCGGGACCGAAAAGGCCATTCAGACCAACAATCCCGCGTTGCCCCCCGATCAGATGAACGATCTGGCAGCGATGGCGGCGACGCTTCCCGGTGTGCAGCTCGTGCCGGGGCAGGATGGTGGCGCCAACGGCTTCTCGGTGCTCGGACTCGGCGCCGATCAGAACCAGACGACGCTCAACGGCATGCTCTTCGGCGGCGCCGGTCTGCCGCGTGATGCGAGCGTCTTCAGCTCACTGGCCACGAGCCCGTACGATGTGTCGCGCGGCGGATTCAGCGGCGGCCAGTTCCAGCTGCGCACGCGTGGCGGCTCCAACTTCTCGAGCCGCTCGCTCTCCTTTGTGGGCGACGCGCCGCAGCTGCAGTGGACCGATCGCGCGGCGCAGGCGCAGGGGCAGAAGTACACCAATGGCTCGCTCGGCGGCAGCGTGAGCGGTCCGCTGGTCTTCGACAAGGCGTTCTACGCCCTGTCGTATCAGCTCGGCCGTCGCAGCAACGATCTGCAGACGCTGCTCAACACCTCGCCCGTTGGGCTGCAGGCCACCGGCGTGGCGGTGGACTCGGTGACGCGCCTGCAGAGCATTCTGAACGCCAACCGGGTGCCGCTGAGCGCCGGCGGTGTGCCGTCGAGCCGACTGGGCGACCAGGGCTCGGTGCTGGGCGCAATCGACTTCGCGCCGCCGTCGAGCACGAGCGGTACGGCGTACAACCTCACCGTCAACGGCAGCTGGCAGAAGAACAATCCGGCGGTGCCGCTCACTACGTCGCTCCCCACCACATCGGCCTCACGCACAAGCGTGAACGCCGGCGTGCAGGCGCGTCACAGCAGCTATCTCACGCTGCGCGGTGTGGGCGTGCTCACCGAAACGAACATCAGCGCCAATCGCGCCGAGAGCCACGGCGACCCGCTGGTGGACCTCCCGGGCGGTCGGGTGCGCGTGAACTCGACCTTTGCCGATGGCACGAACGGCGTGCAGCTGCTGAGCTTTGGCGGCAATCAGTTCCTCGGCACGTCGCAGACCACCACCGGCGTGCAGGCGATGAACACGCTCTCGTGGTTCAGCGGCAACAACAAGCATCGCCTCAAGCTCGGCACCGAAGTGCGCCGTGAGGGTGCCGCGCAGGATCAGACGGTGAACCGCCTCGGCACCTTCACCTACAACTCGCTGAGCGATCTGCAGGCGGGCATTCCGGTGAGCTTCACGCGCACGCTGTCGCCGCGCGAGCGCAGCACGAGCCAGGTCATCGGCGCCATCTCGCTGGGCGACTCGTATCGCCGCACCGATCGTCTGCAGTTCCAGTACGGCGTGCGCGTGGACGGCAATCGCTTCACCGACACGCCGGTGCGCAACACCGCCATCGAGCAGCAGTTCGGCGTGCGTAATGATCTGGTGCCCAACGGCGTCTTTGTGAGCCCGCGCGCCGGTTTCTCCTGGCAGTATGGCACCGCTCCGCAGATCGGCGCCTTCGCTGGTGCCTTCCGCGGCCCGCGCGCCGTGGTGCGCGGTGGCGTCGGGCTCTTCCAGAATACGCCGCAGAGCACGCTCATCGGCTCGGCGATCGACAACACCGGCCTCGCGAGCGCCATTCAGCAGCTCGCCTGCGTGGGCGCTGCAACGCCCACGCCCGATTGGAACGCCTACACCGATCCGTCGCGCATTCCCACACGCTGCGCCGACGGCACCACGGGCAGTGTGTTCAGCAACAGCGCGCCCAACGTGACGCTCTTCGCCAAGGACTACATCCCCTCGCGCAGCGTCCGCTCGAATCTGAGCTGGAGCGGCCCGATCCTGCGCAACCGCCTGAACGCCACGTTCGACGCCACGTACTCGCTCAACACCAATCAGGCGAGCTTCGTGGACCGCAACTTTGCCGGCACGACGCGCTTTGCCCTCGACAACGAGGGCAACCGCCCGGTGTTCGTGCTCCCCACGAGCATCGTGCCGGTCACCGGCGGGATCGCGGCGGCCGACGGGCGCGTGTCGAGCCAGTTCCAGCGCGTCACCGAACAGCGCAGCGATCTGGCGTCGCGCAGCGCCCAGTTCAGCGTGCGCCTGTCGCCCATGACCTTCAGCTCGAACTTCACCTGGAACGCGAGCTACACGTATGGCAACGTGCGCGAACAGTTCCGCGGCTTCACGAGCACCGTGGGTGATCCGAACGCCATCGGCTGGTCGCGCTCGAGCTTTGATTCGCGCCATCAGTTCACGTACGGCTTCACCTACAATGCGTTCGACTTCGTACGCCTCAGCTGGTTCGGCCAGGTGCGCTCGGGCACGCCGTTCACCCCCAGCATCGCCGGCGACGTGAACGGCGACGGCTACAGCAACGACCGCGCGTTCGTCTTCAGTCCCGCCAGTGCCAACGACGCGACGCTCGCCAGCAGCATGCAGAGCCTGCTCGCCGGTGGCTCGCGCGTGGCCAAGTCGTGCCTCACCAGCCAGCTCGGCACACTGGCCGCGCGCAACAGCTGTCAGGGGCCGTGGCAGCAGACGGCGAGCCTGGGCGTGTCGTTCAACCCGCTCAAGCTGCGTTTACCGCAGCGCGCCACGCTCACCTTTACGGTCTCGAACCCGCTCGGCACCGCCGACCTGCTCGTCAACGGGCAGGACAACCTCAAGGGGTGGGGGCAGACGCCGTTCCTCGATCAGTCGCTGCTGTACGTGCGCGGGTTCGATCCGATCACCAGGCGCTTCAAGTACGAAGTGAACCAGCGCTTCGGCGCGACCAACCCGCAGTTCCAGCAGTTCCGCACGCCGGTCACCATTACGGCGCAGCTCCGCTACGACATCGGCCCCACGCGCGAACGGCAGCTGCTCACGCAGTCGCTCGATCGCGGCCGTCGCACCGAGGGCGTGAAGATGCAGGAGGCGATCATCAAGGCGCAGTTCGGCACCGGCGGCGTGCCGAATCCGCTGGCGACGATCCTGCGTGATCAGGACACGCTCAAGCTGAGCGCCGATCAGGCCGACAGCCTCGCCACGATGAACCGCCGCTTCACGGTGCGGCTCGACTCGATCTGGTCGCCGCTGGCCAAGGCGTACGCCGCACTCCCGAACGACTTCAGCCACGACGAGATCTACGTGAAGTATGTGCGGGCGCGTGAGGCGAGCATCGACATCCTGCGCGGGTATGCGCCGGCGGTGAAGAAGCTGCTCACGAAGGCGCAGCTCCGGCAGCTTCCCCCGTTCATCGCCACGGCACTCGACGATCGCTATCTCAAATCCATCCGCTCCGGTACCGCCGGCAGCGGCGGTGGCTTCATGGGTGCCGGTGGCATGATGATGGCCGGTGGCATGGGCGCCATGACGCAGGTGATCATGCGATGACCCTCATGCGATGACCCTTATTTGATGACGGTGTCCCAAACTCCAACCCCGACCGGCGCATATTCCATGCAGCCGTCTTTCTCTCTCCTTCCCCGTCTCTCCATGACGTTCACCCGATCCATCCTTGGCGCGCTCGCCCTCGGCGTAGCGGCCACGGCCGGCGCGCAGTCGCGGCCGGCGATTCGCCAGCTTGGCCCCGCGCTCGCCACCACCACCGACTCCATCGGCCTGGTCACCAACGTCCGCGCGCTCCCCGGCGGTCGCTTGCTGGTGAATGACATCGTGAGCCGGCGCGTGCTGCTGCTCGACTCCGCGATGAAGATCGTCTCGGTCGTGGCCGACTCGACGCCAAGCACGGCCAATGCCTACGGCCCGCGCCCGGGCAGTCTCATCGCCTTTCGCGGCGACTCCACGTTGTTCGTGGACCCGGCGTCACTCTCCATGCTGGTGATCGATCCGCAGGGGAAGCTCGGGCGCACCATGAGTGTGCCGCGCGCGCAGGACGCCATGATGCTCTCGGCGGGCCTCGGCGCGTACTACAGCAACGGCCATCTGGTATACCGCGGGATGCCCAATGTGCAGATGCGCATGTCGGGCGGGCCCGGTGCCGGCAACACGCCGCAGGTGGAAGTCCCCGACTCGATGGCGGTGGTGCGCGTCAACCTGCAGACGCGCGTGCTGGATACCGCTGGCTTCGTGAAGATCCCGCGCACGCGCCCGATCATCAGTCGCGTGGACGACAAGATCAGCGTGTCGGTGGAGATCAACCCGCTACCCGTGATCGACGAGTGGGTCGTGACGTCGAACGGCGACATTGCCATCCTGCGTGGCAAGGACTTCCATGTGGACTGGGTCGGCGCCGACGGTCAGCGCCGCAGCTCGCAGAAGGTCGCGTTCGACTGGAAGCGCATGACCGACGACGACAAGGCGAAGCTGGTTGACTCGGTGTCGAAGATCCTGGAGAAGCAGTTCGCGAGTGGCTCCGCCGGCGGCAACGCGCTGCAGCAGGGCTTCCAGTCCATGATGGGCGGTGGTGGCGGCGCGGCCCCGGCGGTCACCATGCGCTTCGAAATGCGCGCCGGTGACGGCCCGGGCGGCGGCGGTGGCCCAGTGCGCGCCCCGCAGATGACGGCCCCGAAGCTCACGGTGGTGTCGCCAAGCGAACTGCCGGATTATCAGCCGCCGTTCTTTGCGAATAGCGCGCGCGCGGACCTCGACGGCAACATCTGGATCCAGACGATCCCCACGAAGCCGCAGCCCGCCGGTGTGGTCTACGACATCCTCGACAAGGACGGGCAGGCGATCGATCGCGTACTCATCCCCGAAGGCCGCACCATCCTCGGCTTCGGCGCCGGCGGTGTGGTCTATCTCGCGGTACGCGAAGGCCCTGCCACGGCCATCGGGGCCGCGGGCGCGCTACCGACGGGCGCGGCGATGAAGATCGAACGGGCGAAGGTGCGCTGAACGGCTCGCACAGAGCGCACGGAGACAGAAGAGGGCACAGGGGACTACAGTCCTCTGTGCCCTTCTTGATCCCGCGTGGTGACGGTGTGATGACGATCGCCGCGTATCTATTCACGCATGCTCACAGATACCGACATCACCGGCGTGATCATTGAGGAGGCGATCCGGCTGCACCGGCATATCGGACCAGGGGCATTCGAGCGAGTGTACGCCGAGTGCCTGACCCATGCACTGCGCGATCGGGGACTCGACCCGCAACGGGAACTGGTGCTCCCTGTAGAGTATCGAGGAATTCGCGTGGAGCTCGGCTACCGAGTCGACCTCCTCGTGAATGACCGGGTGATAGTCGAGATCAAGTGCTCCGAACTGCATCATCCGGTTTATACCAAACAATTGCTCACCTACCTCAGACTCTCGAACAAGCGTACGGGCCTCCTCCTAAATTTCGGCATGGAACGTCTCACCGACGGCATTCACCGAGTGATGAACGGATGGCAATAGGAGAAAGGCACAGGAGACCGTAGTCCCCTGTGCCCTCGTCCGTCTCCATGCACCCTGTGTGCGCAGTTAGAACGACCCCGGCCCTCCGCGCCCACGCCCGGCGGGCGCGGGCAGCGTGCCTTTGTTCGCGATCGCCTTGTTGATCGCATCCACCGCCACCTGCGCGCGGAAGGCGATGATCTGCTTGCCGAGCTCGGTGTTCTTCTTCTTATCGGCAATGTTCACGCCGTTGATCGACGCCTTGCCGATCTTCACGCGCTCCTCGTAGCGGATGCTCTTCGGATCATCCATGAACATGTTGAGCGAGATGATCGCGTCGTCGTGCAGGTTGTCCGACGCCCCATCCACGATGCCGTGGTCTTTCATGTACGCCGCGGCGCCGGCGTAGTCGTAGTACTCCTGGATGTGTGCGATGACCGGCGAGCCCTGCCAGATCTTCGTGAGCGAGTCGGCGACCCAGCGCTGGCCGGCCTGATTGCCGCCGCTGTCGCCGATGTAGATGATGTTCTGGAAGCCATGCTGCTTGAGGCTCATCCCGATATCCATCAGCATCGCGCGGAACGTCTCCTCGCGCATCGAGATCGTGCCCGGGCTGACCATGTGGCTCGTGGGCGGATCGATACGCCCTTCGGGCACGAACTTCACGATCGGCGCGCACAACGCGTTGCCGAGCTTGCGGCCAATGGCTTCGCAGTTGGCGTGCAGCACGTAGTTGTGCTTGCCGGTGGCGAGCCACGGGCCGTTGGGCTCCATGCCGCCGGTGGCGATGATGACCGTGGTCTTGCCGGCCTTGATGGCGTCGCGCACATCCATCCACGTCATCTCTTCCATCCACACCGTGTTCGGTGCGGGGAGCGGATTGACGGCGTCCACGCAGTTGTACGCATTCTGGGCGCAGTTGCCGCCACCGCGGTTACGTGGATCGGGGGGCGCACCGCCGCCCTGGGCGTGAGCGGCCGGCGCGAGCGAAACGAGGCCAGCCAGCAGGGTGGTCGCGAGCAGGTGCTGCGGTAGTCGACGCATGGAGCGCTCCCAAAGGCGGGGTGGGGCCGTGAGGCAGGATGCCAAGAGTTTGCAGGTCCGCCGTGCCGGTCGCCAGTGAACGGGCGCGGCGGCCCAACGCTTGGCGTGCGCTGCACGTTTGGGACTGGTGCGACCCGTGTCTGGCACGCACTTTCGCGGGGTGGGACGCGTCGCCACCAGAAGCTGACCCGACGCGCCCCCGACCAACCTTTCAGGCGCCACGATGCACTCCCTCCCGCTTCGTGATGGCCGCACCTGGCGGCCCTCCTATGTTCCCGCGCTGCTCGCGCTGGGGCTGTTCTTCACCACCGCCTCGCTCGAGGCGCAGACGGCCGGCGGCGCCCCCCCGGCGCCCCCGGCGGCCAGCGCGGCCGGGCAGCCGGCGCTTTCGATCGAGCAGATCCGCAAGCTGGCCGAAACGCAGCTCGCCATCGGCCTCGTCCATGACTCGGCCGACGCGCGTGCCGCGCAGGCGAAGAACAAGAAGGACGAGACCCAGGCCGACCTGGCCAAGGAAAAGCAGCGACTGATCGGTGAGGTGCTCAAGCAGAAGGGGATGACCGACGCCGAGTACCGGCGGCAGCGCTTCATGGTGAGCACCACCGAAGGGCTGCGGAATTCCTTCGACAGCATCATGGCCAAGCTCACCGGCGCCCCGCTCCCCGGGCGCGCCGTGGCGGCCACGGTGAGCGGCTTCGTGCCGTCGAGTCAGCTGCCCGGTGGCATGGTGGGCACGCATATCTCGCATCTTACGACCAGCTTCATCGACACCCCTGACAAGTCGGGGCTGCTCGTGATGGCCTTTGCGGAGGCGACGGTCGCCTCACAGCACGCCGCGCTGGCGATGCGCAATCCGAATGATCTGGCCCAGCTGCAGCTGCACGCCGGCCACATTCTGAACGCGCTCGATCCGGCCATCGAGAAGACCGGTCCGGGCAAGGGTTTTGGCGTGAAGGCCGCCGCGCTCGGCGTGGCCAACCACATCGAACTCGCGGCCAAGGAACCCAACGCGAGCCCCAACGTGAAGGTGCACGCCACGCACATCGCCACCGCCGCCCGCGCCACCGCCGCCCGCGCCGACGCCGCGATCGCGCTCGCCCAGCAGGTGCGGCAGGCGAAAGACGCCAAGGCCGCCGCCGCGCTGATGTCGCAGCTCGTCTCGCTCTGCCAGCAGATCACCATGGGCGCCGACGTCAACGCCGATGGGCGCATTGATTGGTCGGACAAGGAAGGAGGGCTGCAACAGGCGAATGAGCATGTGCAGCTGATGCTGGCGGGGGAGAAGAAGTAGAGCGCTCGACTGACACCGTTGTTTAGAAGTCAGGCGGGAGAAGACAGGGGGGAGTGCCGATGACCGGCACTCCCCCCTGATTGCTTCTCCCTGGCTCCTGAACTACGAGGCCAGAATCACGCTCTCCCGCGCGTTAGCATCCCACGCACTTATGGTTGTTCTTCGCGCCCATTTTCTCCAGCAGCTGGATCGTCTCCGGGAACGGACGCAGGCGCTGCACGGGACCGTTGGCCATGTCGACCGTGGTCTGGCCGTTGCGCGCGACCGCCTTCGGATCGGCGCCCTTGCTCACGAGATAGAGGATCATCTCGTTGTCGCCACGCGCGGCGGCGTGATGCAGCGGCGTGAAGCCACCGGCGTCGCGCTTGTTCACGTCGTGATGGAGCTCTTCCACGAGATACTTCATCACCGGCATCCAGCCATCGGGCGCATGACGGTGCGCGTTCCCCGCGAAGCCGTTGCCGTAGCCCACGCCGGCCGCCGAGTGAATCGGATAGGTGCCCACACCCACCGGCGCCGCCTGCGCGGCCGCGTCGGGGTTCGGGTTGAACGAATCCGGACCGCCCGGCGCACCGGCACCCGGACGCGCACGACGCGCGGGGGGACGGCTGGGCATCGTGTCGATCGCGCCCGCGGCCTTGAGGAGCTTCATCGCGTCGAGGTCCACGGCATACGCCGCGCGCCAGAACGGCGTCGTCCCATCGAGCATCTCGAGCCCGCAGTTCGCGTTGCCGCAGTTGCTGTAGCCAAAGAACCAGAGGTTCTTCTTGAGCGGCACGTTCACATCAGCGCCCGCCTTGATCAGCGCATCCATGACCTCGAGGTAGCTGGTCTTCTGGACCTGCCAATCCTGCGGCTGCGGATAGCGCGACTTCGGGTGCCAGTACGTGTTGAGCACGGCGTACAGCGGCGTCAGCCCGGCGGTGGACATGAGCTTCGGATTCGCGCCCTTCTTGATGAGCGCCATCGCCATGTCGTACTGGCCGTTGACCGCCGCCATCAGCAGCGGCGTCGTGCTGTCGGAGAGCATGGGGGCGTTGATGTCGGCCCCGCCGTCCACCAGCGCCAGCGCCGCTTCGATATTCCCCTGCCGCACCGCGTGATGCAGCGCCGTCAGGCCACCCATCGAGCCGACGGTCGCTTCCAGACCGAACTGGAAGCCGTTGGTCGTATCGGCCGGCACTTCCTGCGTGGCCGCGCCGACCTTGTCGGCCGTGTACATCTTGCGACCGGCGAGCACCGCTTCGGCAACCTGCGCCGGCGTGAAGAACTTGTCGGGGAGGTTCGGCACCTTGAACGCCGTGTCCGGCGCCGCCGCCGCAGCGATGCGCGTGGAATCACCACCACGCGCCGCACCCGGAGCGCCCGGCGCACCGGCCCCACCCGGCGGGCCACCACGCCCACCACCCGCAAAGCCGCCACGACCGCCGGCGCCGCCGAGCGCCGCCCGGGCGTCGGCCGCCTTCTTCGCTTCCGCCTTCTTGATCGAGTCGCGCGTGGCTTCGGGGAGGAAGCCCCAGAGCACTTCATTGCGCTTCTTCGCCGCCGCCTGCGTGCGCGCGAGTTCTTCGGTAAGGCTCACCGTGCGCGTGCGGGCCTTCACATCCGCGCCAGCCGCGAGCAGCGCCTTCACCGCCGCCGGGCGATCGGCCGACGCCGCAAACATCAGCGGCGTCTGCCCCCAGCTCGTTTCCTTCGCGTTCACATCGGCCTTCTTGGCCACGAGCGCCTTGATGGCCTCGGCGTTGCCGGCTTCCGCCGCCAGGTGCATCGCCGTCGCCCCGGTCGTGGTCACCGCATTCGGATTGGCGCCAGCGGCCAGGAGGGCCTTCACGATCTCTCCGGAGCCACTGCGCGCGGCTACGTGGAGCGGCGTGTAGCCGCCATTCACCGTCGTGCCCACCGGCTTCGCACCGGCACGCAGCAGCGCCATCGTCATCGCGACATCACCACGCTCGGCGGCCCAGTGCAGCGCCGTCATGCCGTCGCCCAGCGGGGCATTCACGTCATACTTGGTGAGCAGCGCGCGCACTTCGGCGAGATCGCCGCGCTGCGCCGCATCGGCGATCGCCGGCGTGGCGCGCGACTCGCGCGGCGTGCTCACACGCACCGACTTTTTCGCGTCGGCGGCGTTGCCCGCGTTGTTCTGCGCCGCCAACGGCGTCGCCAGCCCCGCGCCAAGCGCGAGGGCCATCGACAACCGGGTGGCAAAGACACGGTGCGTCATGGACACCTCAGACGGTGGTCGAGAGAGTGAACGGCTGAACACTGTCACCGAAGCTCGGCGTGTCCACGCCAAAGCTGTGCAGCAGCGAGAGCATCGCATCAGCCATCGGCGTGCCGTCCGGCGCCTTCAGGTGCATGTTGCCGGCGTGAATGGCCGTGTTGCCGCCGAGCACGATGAGCGGGCAGCGGCGATGGTTGTGGATGTTGCCGTCGGCCATCGGCGAGCCGTAGATGATCGTCGTGTTGTCGAGCAGGTTGCCATCGGCATCCTTCGTTTCCTGCAGGCGCTGCAGGAAGTACGGCAGCATCGACACGTGGTACTTGTTGATCATGTTGAACTCGAGCACCGCCGCCTCGCGTCCGCCATGGTGCGACGCCGGGTGGAAGCCCTTGTTCGTGCCCGACTCCGGGAACGTGCGGCTCGAGGCATCGCGGCCGGTCTTGAAGCTGACCACGCGCGTCATGTCCGCCTGCAGCGCGAGCACCTGGATGTCGAACATCAGCTTCACATGCTCTTCAAAGCTGTCCGGCACGCCCGCGGGCGCTTCCGGGATGAGCCGCTCTTCGCCGCTCGTGTTCTTGGCTTCGATCGCCTGGATGCGGCGCTCGAGTTCGCGCACGTTCGTGAGATACTGATCGACGCGGCGCCGGTCGGTCGGCCCGAGCTGCGTCTTGAGCGTGGACATCTCGCCCACGACCCAGTCGAGGATCGAGCCGTTTTCCTTGCGGCGCGACGCGCGGTCCTTGTTGTCGGCACCGGCGCCGAAGAGCAGATCGAACGCCGCGCGCGGATTGCGGATCATCGGCAGCGGATCATTGGGCGACGCCCAGCTGATCGTGTCGGTGTAGGCGCAGGAGTAGTTGTACGTGCAGCCGCCGGCCTGGTCGAGATTCTCGATGCAGAGCTGCAGCGACGGCATCGGCGTGTCCTGGCCGATCTTGCGCGCGATGAGCTGATCGAGCGACGTGCCGGCGTAAAGGTCCGAGCCCTGCGTCTGCTTCGGGTGCGCCTGCGTGAGGAACACCGCGCTCGAGCGGAAGTGGTCGCCGCCGATCTCCGGCGCGTCGAACGGCTCGGCCATGCGGCAGTCGGTGTTGCTCACGATCGTGAGGTACTTCCGCCACGCGTCGAGCGGCGCGAGCGCGCCTTCCGGGTTGAGCTGGAAGCTGCGGCCCACGCCTTCCGGCGCCCACAGGTACTTGGAGGCGCCCCACGCATTGCTGCCGGCGGCGCCGTGCACCGACTCGATCGCCACAAAGCGCTGACGGCTCGTCGCCGCCCACGACGCCGACGACCCGAACAGCTTGCCGGCCGGCACCATGGCATCGAGATACGGGAGCGCGATCGCCGCGCTCATCCCCTTCAGAAACGTGCGCCGATGCAGGGCCTTCTGGGTCAGCAAATTCATCGAATGCTCCGGATCAGTGAAGAGGAGTTACTTGGAGTCGTCGGCGACCGCGGGTTCGGCGCGCCGTGAGGTGAAGGCCTTGCTCGTGACGATGCCCGTCACGAACGCGGAGAACTTGTAGTTCTGCTTGCCGGCGTCGCGCACGATGGCGCGGACCGTCGCCATGTCGCTGTCCTCGACGCGACGCCCGAGGGCGTACGTCATGAGGTTCTCGGTGAAGTTCCGCATGAGCGGCAGCGGCCGCTTGAGCAGCGCCTTCGAGAGATCCGCCGGCGTGTTGAGCGCCGTGCCGTCGTACAGCTGGCCCCGCGTGTCGAGCATCGCGCCGTTCTCGCGATAGCGCATGCGCCCGGTCACGTCGAAGTTGTCGAGCGCGAGCCCGATCGGATCGATGAACTGGTGGCACGACTTGCACGTCGGGTTCGAGCGGTGGGCTTCCATGCGCTCACGCGTGGTGAGCTGGCGCCCTTCCTTCGCGCCGTTCGTCTGCTCGAGGTCGGGCACATTGGGGGGCGGCGGTGGCGGCGGGGCTCCGAGGAGCACTTCCATCACCCACTTGCCGCGGAGCACCGGGCTCGTGCGGTTGCCGAGCGACGTCTGCACCAGCACGCTGCCGTGGCCGAGCACGCCGCGGCGCTGGTCGTCGATGTAGGCGACCTTGCGGAAGTAGTCGCCGGTCACATTCGGGATGCCGTAGTGCCGCGCGAGCTTTTCGTTCACGAACGTGGACTCGGCCGTGAAGACCGTGAGCACGCTCTTGTTGTTCCGCACGATGTCGTTGAAGAAGAGCTCCGTCTCCTTGTACATCGCGTTGGCGATCGACTGATCAAAGTCGGGGAAGATGAACGCGTCCGGGTGGACCTTCTCGAGGTCCTGCAGGCGGAGCCACTGCGCCGCGAAGCGCGTCGCCAGCGCCTCGGCCCGCGGATCGGCCAGCATGCGCTTCACTTCCGCCTGGTAGACCGCTGGCGTGTGGAGCGTGCGGTTCTTGGCGAGCGTCAGCAGGCGCTCGTCGGGGATCGTGCTCCAGAGGAAGAACGACAGGCGCGTCGCCAGCTCCAGATCGTCGATCTTGTAGTCCTGCCCTTCGGCGACCGACGCCGGCGTCTTCTCGAAGCGGAAGATGAAGTACGGGCTGGCGAGCACCGCCTGCAGCCCGAGGCGCACGCCATCTTCGAACGCGTTCGGGTTGTCGGCGGTGGCGGCCTTGTCATAGAACTTCATGAGGTCGGCGCGATCCTCGGCCGTGAGCGGGCGGCGATAGGCGCGCGTCGCAAAGCGGCTGAGGATCGTTTCGGCGCAGGCGCGCTGCGCCACCTTCGCCGTGGGCGCGCAGGTGAAGATGCGCTGCCGCGACGGCGACATGCTCATGCCGGTGATCTTGCTCGGGCCGGCGATCGTGAAGTCGAAGAGGTAGGTCGGTTCGGTCGTGCCCGCCGAGGCCGTGCCGCCCGAGGCGCGCGACCACTCATGCGGCTTGATCAGATCCTCGTACGGCCCTTCGGCGCGGCGCACGAAGGCCACCGACACCGTGTGCTGGCCGGCCGGAATCTGGATCGGCCCGGTGCGGATGTAGTCGGCGCCCAGCGGCAGGTCGGCCGATTCGTTGTTGCGCGAGATGCCCTTGTCATACGCGAGCATCGCGATGCGCTTGCCGTCGATGGAGACGTCCACGTCTTCCACCGGGCGCCCGCCCATGCCACCACCCACGTTGACGCGGATTTCGTACGTCCCGTCGGCGGGGAAGATGTGCTTCACCACCATGCCGCCGCGCGTGCCGTAGGGCGTGCCCTCGACATGATCCCACGGATGCTGCGACACGAAGATCGACGGCTTGTACGTCGTCTGGGCGTCGATCGCCTTGCGATCGCCGATCGCCATGCGCACCACGCCGGCGGCCGCATTCATGTAGCCTTCGAGGAGCGTCGGCGAGAGCGCCTGCACGTCGGAGACGTTGTCGAAGTTCGCGCTCTTCTGGTCGAGCGGCAGCCAGTTGCCGGCGTCGACCTCGAGCCCGAACAGATCCTTCACCACGTGCTGGTACTCGGCGCGGTTGAGGCGCTGGAAGGTGCGCGTCCCCGGATTGGTCGGGAGCGCGTCCACCGTGTTCTCGAGCGTCTCCACCAGCGCGATCAGCGTGTCCCCGCCCGGGCGCTTCGAGCCCGGCGGCGGCATCATGTCGGCGCGCAGCTTGCGGATCATCTTCTCGGCCACGTCGAGATGACGCGCACTCGAATCGATCCCGAACCCGCGCAGGCTCAGATTGCCGCGCTTCATGGTGGGATTGTGGCACGAGCCGCAGTAGCGGCTGATCGTGGAATCGAGCGCCGCCATCGCGATACCGCGCGTGCCGAAGCGCGTCTTGGAGCCGGTGCGCGTGTGGCCTGGCGCGACCTTTTCGGCGGACGGCGTGATGGGCGACGCGAGGAACGTCGGTAGCGGGATACGATCACCGGCCGTTGCCGGCGGTGTCGCACGGGAATGTCCGATCACCGGTGTCGACACGAGTGTCGCCACGGTTGCGGTGATACCGGACCACGCGAGCAGAACCTTCATGCCTGCCACTCCACGGAGTTGGTGCGCGGGGAGACCTGCGGAACCTGCAACGACGGGCTGCCTTCCCTCTGGTCGGCGGGTGGGGGGCCGGTGAGGGAATAATTCCGGTGATCATCCTGGGCGGGGATCCGCATGCCGGGATGAGACACAAAGGAATGTACGTACCAAGGGTCAAAGGCGCTGCAACCGATTACCAACCCGTCGGTTGCAGCGCCCAGATGAAGTGTTCTCTATCCACACGCGTTGTGGAAAACTGTGACCCGCTCGCCGGGGTCACCGGCCTGCCGCCGCGTCAGTCCGCGTTCTTGGCGGTGGGGAGCAGGATCGCATGCAGCGTGCGATGCACCGGCACCGGCACGCCGTGCGCGGTCGCCAAGCGCACGATCGCGCCGGTCTGGGCGTCGAACTCGCTCGGCCGACCGGCCATGAGGTCGCGCGCCAGCGAGGTCGTGCTGTCTGGCGGCAAACTGTCGTAGCGCTCCCAAACCCGGGTCTTGGCATCCGCCGGCCATGCCACACCCACGGCTCGCCCCACGGCGATCAGCTCTTCCAGGGCTGAGTCGGTGAGGGCCCGGAGCTCCGGCAGCGATCGTACGGTGCCGAACGGCTGACGCGACGCCGCACTCACGACGCCCATCGGCTCGATGAACAGGAACTTCTCCCAGCTGGCGATCGCCATGTCCACCGGCTGCATGGGCACCAGCCCGGCGCCGCGGAACGCCGCGTCGATCGCCGGCAGCTGGGCCGCGACCGCCGGATCGAGCGGGGCCCCCGCGCGGGGGCCGAACTCCACGACCGGGGTCACGGCCGTATGGGAGACATGGCCGGGGCCGGCCAGCGCCGCGATGACCCGGGCGACCCCTTCGAGCACATGCCCCGCGCCCAGCGCGGCCGCGAGGTGTACGCCCGCCTCGACGCCGTTCTGCATGGGGATCACGGCCGTGTGCGCCACGATCAGCGGGCGCAGCGACGGCGCCACCGCCGCGACCTGCGTGGCCTTCACCGACACGAGCACCAGATCGACCACGCCAATCGTGGCCGGATCATCGGTGACGGTGATCTGCGGCAGGCGCAGGTTGCCATCAATGCTGTCGATGACGAGGCCCTGTGCGCGCAGATGCGCGCAGGTCGCCCCGCGCGCCACGAACGCGACCGTGTGGCCGGCGTGTTGCAAGCGGGCGCCGAGTAAGCCTCCCACGGCGCCCGCTCCAATGACCGCAATGCGCATCAGTTCTTCGTCAGCGAGAACCCGGCGACGTGCGCGTCGGTGTTGTGTCCCATGCGGAAACCCACCATGCCATCGGTCGTCGTGAGCTTGCCGGCGGCGACGACATCGGCCTTCGGATAGCTGCCGACTTCCTTGCCGTTGATGCTGCAGGTGACCTTGTCGGCCGTCACGCTCATCGCGATTTCCTGCGTCACCGGCTTGCCCTTCTCGGCGGCCTTGTTGACTGCGTCGTTCGCTTCGCCACGACGGCCGTTCATCTGGAACGGGGCCGGGCCGAAGCCGCGCACGATGAACGTGCCGTTGCCGTACGCCGCGCAGTACAGGAAGCTCGCGTCATCCGTCCCCATCTTGTTGCCGGCGATCACGATGCCGTAGGGATGCGGATGGCTGTTGAGCCCCATGTACTCCCGCTCGGTGAAGGTCGCCTTCACGGTGTAGTTCCCCTTCGCCATCATCGACGGGTTCCAGTACGTCGTCGCCGGCCCCGTCGTGGCGTGCATGTCCTTGCCCATCGACACCATCTTCGTGCTGTCGACGGACATGCCAGCCTTCGCTTCGTTCGCGTCAACCTTGCCCATCCAACCCTTCACCTGAATGCCTCCCTTCACGGCCATGACCTTTTCTTCCTGGGCGTGCACGGCGACGGGGGCGAGCAGCGCGAGCGCGACGCACGCGCTTCTGACAACTGACGACATGGGGTAACTCCGAATGAGGTGGGAGACCAGCGGGGGCGGCGACCGAATCGGACGCGGGTGTGCAGCAAACGGCCCGACACAATTCTTGCGACCCCTCGGCGTCGGCGATAGATCCGTGGCGCACCGAATTCCCGCTGGCCCCTTTCTCCCACCTGGCCATGCCCACCATCACTGGCACGCTGACGAACCGCCCCGTCTGGTTCGACCTCTCCACCAGTAACCTCGACGCCGCCAAAGCCCTCTACGGCGAGCTGTTCGGCTGGACCTTTGTCGACAGCGGCCCCGAGATGGGCCACTACACGATGGCCTTCCGCAACGGCCAACCCGCGGCAGCCATCGCCCCCAAGATGCCGGGGCAGGAGCAGGCGCCCACGGTGTGGACCGTGTATCTCGGCGTCTCGGACGCCGATGCCACCGCCGCCGCCATCGTCGCCAACGGCGGATCGATGATGGTGCCGCCGATGGATGTGCCCGGGAATGGGCGCATGGCCATCGCCATCGACCGCGGCGGCGCCGCGTTTGGTCTCTGGCAAGCAGCTGGCTTCGCCGGCGCACGCGTCGAAGGCGAACACGGGTCCATGTGCTGGGCCGAAGTCGCGTCGCCGGAGCCGGCCAACGCCGCGTTCTATGAAGCCGTGTTCGGCCTCACCGCCCACAAGCTCGACGCGCCCGGCGTGGATTACTGGACCCTGCATCAGGCCGGTGTCGACGAAGCCGTCGCCGGCGCGATGCTCATGAGCGGCGCCGGCTGGGAGGGCATCCCGGCGCATTGGCTCGCCTACTTCGCCGTGGCCAACCTCGAGGAGGCCAACGCGACGTGGACGAAGCACGGCGGCACCATCATCCGGGGCCCGATGCCGTCGCCGTACGGCAGGATCATGATCGGGCAGGATGCGCAGGGAGCAGTGATCGCGTACATGAGCGCGCAGTGAGAGCGCGCCGACGGGCCCTCGAGCGAACCGCCCGCGCGTGCTCGTCACGCGCACCGTAGCTCAGGGGCCAGGGGGAAGTACCAAGGGAGCAGTGAAACGCGGCGGGGGCGACGTGCCATGCACGTCGCCCCCGTTCCGCACTGCTCCTCCCCCTAGACCCTTCCGCCTGGCTCCTGAACTGCGGTGCCGGTGACCGGCACGCTCAGGCGAGTGACAACCAGTCCCTATTCACCACTCTTCAACTGCGGCACCCCGTTCGCCTCACTACTCCTCAGCAGCCCCGTCGCCGCGTACACCGCGAGCTTCTCGCGCGTGTCGATGATGTCGAGGTTGCGCATCGTGAGCTGACCGATGCGATCGAGCGGCGTGAAGAACTCCTGCCCCTTCTCCATCGTGAGGCGCTCGGGCTTGTACGTCAGGTTCGGGCTCGACGTGTCCATGATGGAGTAGTCGTTGCCGCGACGCAGCTCGATGGTGACGTCGCCGGTGACCGCACGCGCGACCCAGCGCTGCGCGCTTTCGCGCAGCATGAGGCTCTGCGGGTCGAGCCAGCGCCCCTGATACAGCAGCCGGCCGAGCTTGCGGCCGTTGATGCGGTACTGCTCGATGGTGTCTTCGTTGTGAATGCCCGTCACGAGCCGCTCGTAGGCAATGAACAGCAGCGCGAGCCCCGGTGCTTCGTAGATGCCGCGGCTCTTCGCTTCGATGATGCGGTTCTCGATCTGGTCGGTCATGCCGAGGCCGTGGCGACCGCCGATCACGTTGGCTTCGGTGAAGAGCTCGAGCGCACTGCCGAACTCCTGCCCGTTGATCGCCACCGGATAACCTTCCACGAACTTGATCGTGACCGTCTCCTTGGCGATCGCGACCTCGTCCTTCCAGAACGGCACGCCCATGATCGGCTGCACGATGTGCATGCCCTTGTTCAGGAACTCGAGATCCTTGGCTTCGTGGGTCGCGCCCAGGATGTTCGAGTCGGTGGAGTAAGCCTTCTCCACCGACATCTTGTATTCGAAGCCGCTCTTGATGAGGTACTCCGCCATCTCCGTGCGGCCACCCAGCTCATCGATGAACTGCTGGTCGAGCCACGGCTTGTACACGCGCAGGTTCGGGTTCGTGAGCAGCCCGTACCGGTAAAAGCGCTCGATGTCGTTCCCCTTGAACGTGCTGCCGTCGCCCCAGATATCGACGCCGTCTTCGCGCATCGCCGCCACGAGCATTGTGCCGGTGACCGCGCGTCCCAACGGGGTCGTGTTGAAGTACGTCTGGCCCGCGGTGCTGATGTGGAACGCGCCGCACTGCAGCGCGGCCAGCCCTTCGGCCACGAGCTGCGCGCGGCATTCGATCAGCCGCGCCTGCTCGGCCCCGTACGCCATCGCCTTCTTCGGGATGTCGTCGTAGTTCGCCTCATCGGGCTGTCCCAGATTCGCGGTGTACGCGTACGGAACGGCGCCCTTGGCGCGCATCCAGTGGAGCGCGGCGCTGGTGTCGAGACCGCCGGAGAAGGCGATGCCGACCTTCTCGCCGATGGGGAGATGCTGAAGTATGTTGGGCACAGAATGCTCGAGGCCGATGCGGGTCCGGGTGAAGTCAGGAAAGATAGCAGACCCGGGGCGCTGTGGTGACGGGCAGGCGTGGGTGGCGATCAGCGGTGCACCGCGTGATCGCCGGGATGGTGATGGTGGGGGCGCGGGTCGCCCTCGCGCAGGCGGGTGGACCGACGTCATCGGGCGTCGCCCCGCGTGACAGTACGCCCCTCGAACGGGGCGTCATGGCGGCGTATCAGGTCGAGCGGGCCGGTCAGACGGCGCTCGCCGAGCGGCGCTATCGCGAAGCCATCGCGACGGCACGACAGCAGCGCGATAGCGCCGGTCTGGCCGCGGGCGAGTATCGCCTCGGGCTCCTCTTCTGGAGTCACAGCCGCCAGGACAGCGCAGTCGCCCACCTGAAAGCGGCGGTGACGTTGCGCCACGACCAGGCCGAGCGCGATCCCGCGCTGCGGGTGGAGTACGCCCGCGTGCTCAATGGTCTGGGGGCCGCATACTACCAGAGCGGGCTCTACGAGCCGGCGATTCGCGCGTATACCGAGGCGCAGGCGATCCGGCGGGCCGTGCACGATACGCTGGGGCTCACCCGGACGCTCACCAACATCGGCAAGACGTATCAGGATTGGGGACAGCTCGATCGCGCGCGCGCCAAACTTCGCGAAGCGATCGCGCTGGCGAGCGCGGCCCCGACGGCACCAGCCGCGCTCGGCTACGCGCTCAACAGCCTCGCACTGGTCGAGATCGATGCCGGCGCGTTCGACAGCGCGGCGGCCATCATCGCGCGATCCGACTCGGCCTATGCGCGCCCCGGCGCCTTGCTCTCGCGCGCCGATTCGATGGATGCGGTGGGGAACTCGCTCGCTGCGCGCGGAGCACTCCTGCTGCGTCGCGGACAGCACGACGCGGCCCGCGTGGTGCTCGATTCCGCGTACGCGAGCGCGGTGGCCCGCGGGAGTGTGCGCGGGCAGGCGCTGGCGCTGCTGCAGCTGGGCGAATGCGCGCGGGCCGTGGGGAATCTTGAGGAAGCCGACCGGCAGTTCACGACCTCGATGCGTCTGGCGCTGTCGGTCGAGCAGCGCGTGATCACGCTGGCGGCCGTACGGCATCTCGCCGACATCGACGAGGCCCGCGGTCGCACCACGCAGGCGCTCGCACATCGCAAGCGCTATCAGGCCTTGCGCGACTCGGTCTTCGATCAGGACGCCGCGCTGCGCGTGGCCGCGTACGAAGCCGAACTCGAGGTGGCCGCCCTGCAGCAGACTACGCAGGCCCAGGAGCTCACGATCTCGCGGCAGCGCTGGGCCGTGGTGGGGACGCTGCTGGTGCTGGCGGTCGTCACCACGCTGGTCACGCTGCTGGTGCGCGCCACGAAGGCCGAACGCCGCCGGTCCGCGGATCTGTCGGCCTCCAACGCCAGCCTCGCGCAGCTGAACGAGGAGCTGCGCACCGCCATGGCCGAAGTCCGCACGCTCTCGGGGCTGATTCCCATCTGCTCCAACTGCAAGCGGGTCCGTGACGACCGCGGCTATTGGCAGGCGGTGGAAACCTGGGTGTCACGGCACTCCGAAGCGACGTTCAGCCACAGCATCTGCCAGAGCTGTGGCCCCGTGCTGTACGGGAGTTTGTGGACGAGTGAGGGCGACGCGCGATAGGTTTGGACTCCGCCCTCGTCGTCCTTCTCGGAGACCTCGTGCCTGTCCTGCGTGTCCGTCTGCCGTCCGCCCTCGCGGGCGTTGCGTTGTTCGTCGTGGCGCATCTTCCCGTGGCGGCGCAGGCACCGGCCGCCACCGGCCCCAAGCCCAAGGTCCTGATCATCGCCACCGGCGGCACGATCGCCGGCGCGCAGCAGGCCCCGGGCACGTTGGGCGCGTATCGCGCCGGCAGCCTCAAGGCCGAAGAGATCGTCGCCTCGGTCCCGGAGCTCTCCCGCTTCGCCGAGATCGAGACCGAGCAGTTCTCGAACGTGGCGAGTACCGCCATCACGCCGGCGCAGTGGCTCGCGCTCTCCAAGCGGATCAACACGGTGCTCAAGGAGCGGAAGGATCTGGCCGGCGTGGTCGTCACGCACGGCACCGACCGGCTCGAAGAGACGTCGTTCTTCCTCTATCTCACCGTGCGATCGGACAAGCCGGTGGTGGTGGTGGGTGCGCAGCGGCCGGCCACCGGCATCAGCCCCGATGGGCCAATCAACCTGCTGAGCGCCGTGCGCACCGTCGTCACCCCGGAGGCGGTCGGCAAGGGCGTGATGGTCGTCATGGACGATCGCATTCTGTCGGCGCGGGAATCCCGCAAGCTCTATCAGCGCACCGGCGGCTTCAGTGGTGGCGAGATGGGGATGCTGGGCGTGGTGAACAACGCGAGCGTGGAGTTTCTCTTTGCGC
Source organism: Gemmatimonadaceae bacterium (assembly GCA_019752115.1). NCBI lineage: Bacteria > Pseudomonadati > Gemmatimonadota > Gemmatimonadia > Gemmatimonadales > Gemmatimonadaceae > Gemmatimonadaceae bacterium. The sequence continues at coordinate 185,759 of JAIEMN010000020.1, read as the reverse complement.
CGGTGCGCGTGCACGGTGCGGCGAGTGAGTTCGATGTCATGAAGGTCGATTCACTCCCCACGGTCGAACTCACCTACTCGTATCCCGGCGGCACCGGGCCGATGTTTGCGAAGAAGCCCGACGGCGTGGCGGTAGCCAGCAATGGCATGACCCCGGCCGAGTCGCAGGTCTACGCCGCGCTGCGTCGCGAGGGGGTCGTGGTGGCGTCGATCTTCGCCTACGGCGACAACATGTCGGCGGTGGGCGGCGGCGGCGACTTCGGGGCGCCGGCCGCGGCGCGCCCGAATGCGCCGCGCGACAGCAGCACTCCTGCGGACACCGTCCGTCGCCCCGCGCCGGCCCCACCGATGGTCACGGTGCAACACCTCACCCCGGCGAAGGCGCGCATCCTGCTCATGGTGGCGCTCACGCGCACGCGCGACCCGCGCGAAATCCAGAAGCTGTTTCAGCGATACTGACGCACTGGCGCGGTCACGGAACCCCTCGGGGACCCGTGACCGTTCGCCTGCGTGATCAAACGTCTCTGGCTTCCAGTGCTCGCGGCCGCGCTGACGGCGCTCGCCGCGTGGCTCTATACCCCCGATCTCGCTCGCACCGTCGTCGAGCAGCGCTATCTGGCGCAGCCTGGTGATATCCGCCGCATCGATGGGGTGGCACTTCATGTGCGCGACAGCGGCCCGCGTGAGGCGCCGGTGCTCGTGCTCATGCACGGCCTGGGTTCGAGCCTGCACACGTGGGAGCCGTGGGCGCGCGCGCTCGCGGATTCGTTCCGCGTCGTGCGTTTCGACTTTCCGGGCCACGGGCTGAGCGGCGCCGATCCCGATCGCGATTATCGCGACCCCCGCACGATCCGCCTGGTGCAGGCGCTGCTCGACACACTGGGGATCACGCGCGCCACGCTCGTGGGGAACTCGATGGGCGGGCGGATCGCCTGGTCCTTCGCGGCTGCGCACCCCGAGCGCGTCGAACGCCTGGTCCTGATCGCGCCCGATGGCTTCGCGAGCCCCGGCTTCGCGTACGAGAAGCCCGCCGAAGTACCGGCCGTCCTGGGCGTGATGCGCTGGGTGCTCCCGCGGGCGATGCTCGAGGCGAACATGACGCCGGCGTACGCCGATCCCTCGCGCCTCACCGATGCACTCGTGGGCCGGTACTACGACCTGATGCGGGCGCCCGGCAATCGCGCGGCGCTCTACGATCGCATGCGACAGGTGACGCTGCACGACCCCGTGCCGCGGCTGCGCACGATCACGGCGCCGACGCTGCTGGTGTGGGGCACGCAGGACCAGATGATCCCGCCGGCAAATGCCAACGACTATCTGGCGGCGCTGCCACACGCGCAGCTCACCCGACTGCCCGGGTTGGGACACGTGCCCTTCGAGGAGTCGCCGGGCACCGCGCTCGTGCCGGTGCGGGCGTTTCTGCGGGAGCGCATCCCGACGCGGTCACTCACGGCAAATTGAGTCTGCCGCGTTCCGGCGGCACATTAGGGGCATGAGCCCAACGCGTCGCGATGCCCTGCGCCAGCTTGGCGCACTCTGTGCGCTTCCGTTCGTGGACTGGTCGCGGCTGGTGCACGAGGCCGCGCACGGCGCCGCGGATGATCCGCTGGCCGGAACGATCGCCGCCTATCAGGCGGGCCGCGCCGCCGGCAGCTGGACCGCCGCCAGCGTCACCGCCACCGCCCTCGATCGGGCGCGCGCGTGGACGGCCACGCTGCGCGCGATCGATCTGCTGGCCACCACCGCGATGGCCGAGGCGCGCGCATCCGACGCGCGCCTCAAGCGCGGCGCGCTGCGCGGACCACTCGATGGCGTGCCCGTCTTTGCGAAGGCGATCTACGACGTGAAGGGGCTGCCGACGACCGCCTCGAACCTCGAGTGGTCGCAGCTCTTCCCCGAACCGGCGCTGTTCGATGCCGTGGAAGTCGCGCGGATGCGCGCGGCCGGTGCGGTGGTGCTGGGCAAGACGGCCGCCGATGATTTCGCGTACCACGGGGTGGGCACCAGCACGCTCACCGGGCAGGTGCGCAATCCGCACGATCGCACCGGCACGCGCACCCCCGGCGGCTCGAGCGCCGGCAGTGCCGTGAGTGTGGCCTGCGGCATCGCCTTCGCCGCGCTGGGGACCGACGACGGCGGCTCCAATCGCATCCCCGCGCAATGCACCGGCGTCGTGGGCATGAAGCCCACCTTCGGGCTGGTGCCGCGCACCGGCGTGATTCCCACGTGGCCCGTGCTCGACACGCACGGCCCGCTCGCGCGCACCGTGGCCGATGCCGCGCTGCTGCTCGATGCGATCGCCGGCCCCGACACGAGCGACGGACTCGTGCTCAAGACGCCCTACACCCGCGGCGCCCTGCGCACGCTCCACCCGGAGGCGCTCAAGGGCGCCCGCCTGGGTCTCGTGGAAGCGCATGTCCCGCGCGCCCAGATGAGCCTCGAGTGTCAGGCGATCTTCGATCGCGCCATCACCGACTGCGTGTCGGCCGGTGCCATCGTGGAATCGTGTTCACCGGCCGTGACGCGCGTGACGTATCGCGATCAGTTCGCCGCCGCCGCGCAGGCCCGTGGCGATGTCGCGCCCAACGCCAACAGCCCCGCGGCCACGGCCAATGCGCTGCTGCGCTATTTCCTGCGCCACGGCGATGCCTCGCATCCGTTCGACGCGCGCGACGCGATCAAGCGTGGCCTGGCCGCCTATCGCGCGTACTACGATGTGTTGCCCGCCGATTCCGACGCGATGGCCGTGCTCATCGAACAGCCCTACGAGCGCGATGCGGCGTCCCGTTCGTTCCTGCGTTCCCGCGACGCCGTGGTGGCGCAGCTCGCCGAGTCGATGGCCAAGCAGCAGCTCGACGCGCTGGTGTACCCCACGATGCCCTTCGGCGCCTGGGTCACGCAGGCCGGCTGGCCCGACGTGCGTACCGCGCTCGGCTTCGGCAACTGGCTCGGCCTCCCCGAAGTGAGCGTGCCCGCCGGTTACGGCACCGACGGCATGCCCGCCGGCAATCTCTCGTTCGTGGGACTCCCCGGCACCGACGCCAAGATGCTCGCCCTCGCCCACGCGTACGAGCAGGCGTCCAAACGCTTCGTGGCGCCGCCGCGGCCGATTGGGCAGTAGGGAGTGGAGGTAAACTGATCACATCCAAGGCATTCAAGCGATCCAAGGCATGAAGTCACGACATGGTTCTCTGACGCCTTGGATCGCTCGGACGTCTTGGATGTGATCAGTTCACACCCATCACTCAGAACACCGCATGCTCGCCGCGATCGTCGGCCACTTCACCGCGGAGCATTTTCGTGTAGTACTCGGCCAGCGTATCGTTGCCGAATGACGGCGTGGCAGCGGCGTCGTAGCGCTGGCGCTGCGCATCCCACACGAGCATGCTCTCGGTGGCGTAGTAGCGGCCGATACGCGCGAACTCCGCCTTGTTCCTGAGCGGCGGGATGACGGTGCCCAGCACCGAGAGCGCGCCGATGATCACGTCGAACATCGCCACCGGCACGCTCGTGAACTTGGGCGGCTTACCGGCGAGCGAGAAGAGCAGTTCGCCCTGCTGCTTGAGCGTGATCGCCATCCCCGGTCCGCCGATGGGGAGGATGCGATTCCAGCGATCCGGCTCGCGCAGACACGTCGCGAGATACTCCGCGCAGTCGTCGTCGCTGATCGGCTTGCAGGCGGTGAGCGTGCCGTCGCCAAAGAGCAGGAACGGCTTCCCCTGCTGCACGCGCTCGATCTGCCCCGAGATCGACTTGAAGAACGCAGTCGGGCGCACGATGGACCAGGTGAGCCCCGATGCCATCAGCTCCTGTTCGAACGCGAGCTTGGCGCGCTGGAACTCGAGCCGCGGCTTCTGCACGCAGATCGCGGAGAGCAGGACGAACTGCGTGGCGCCATGCCCCTTGGCGGCATCGAGGAGGTGCAGATGCGCCTGATGATCGATCGCCCACGCATCCTTGGGCGCTCCGGTGCGCGACGCCATGCAGCTCACCACGGCATCGAAGCGATCGCTCCCCAGCGCGTCACGGATGGACAGCGGATCGGTGACCACGCACTCGTGGATCGTGACCCCATCCGGCAGCGCGGCGCGGGCAGTCCCGGGACGCACCAGACACTTCACGGCATGCCCGTGGCGCAGCAGCGCGCGCACGGTCGCCCGCCCGATGGTGCCCGTGGCACCCAGCATCACCACCCGCTTCGGGGCGAGTCGTTCGGAATTCATGCCCCGCAATGAATACGGCCCCGGCAGGCCCAGCAATCCCCGGCCTTGTGCCGAGCGGCCGCCCGTCGTTGAATGGACGCATGGCTCTCGACCTGCCCACTCCGATCGTTTCCACCGACTGGCTCGCCGCGCATCTCGGTGACCCGTCGCTCCGCGTGGTGGATGCCACGTGGCACATGCCCGCCACCGGCCGCAAGGCGCGCGACGAGTACGCGGCGGGCCATATCCCCGGTGCCGTCTTCGCGGATATCGACGCGCTGAGCGACGAGACCGCGCCGTACCCGCACACCCTGCCGTCGCCCGAGACGTTCGCGGCGCGCGTGGGGGCGCTGGGGCTCGGGAGTGCGCACGCCATCGTGGTCTACGACAGCAGTGCGCAGAACTTCAGCGCCCCGCGTGTCTGGTACATGCTGCGCACCATGGGGCACGCGCGGGTGGCCATCCTCGATGGCGGGCTGGCGAAGTGGACCGCCGAAGGCCGCCCCCTCAGCCACGAGGCGGTGTCCCTGCCGCCAGCCACCTTCACCCCGGCACTCAACGCGGCCCAATGGCGCGACCTCACCGCCATGCAGGCGAATGTGGCGTCACACGCCGAGCAGGTGGTGGACGCGCGCTCACCCGGTCGCTTTCAGGCCATCGAACCGGAACCGCGCGCGGGCGTGCGCGGCGGGCACATCCCCGGTGCGCGCAACGTGCACTACGCCACGCTGGTCAACGCCGACGGCACGCTCAAGTCGGCCGACGCGCTGCGCGCCCAGTTCGCGGCAGCCGGCCTCGATCTCTCAGCGCCCATTGTGGCCTCATGCGGTAGCGGCATCACCGCGTGCGCCGTGACGCTCGGACTTGAAGTGGCCGGCGCAACGCAGGTGGCGGTGTACGATGGCAGCTGGACGGAATGGGGCAGTCAGGCCAACACGCCGGTCGAGACGGGCCCCGCCGCGGAGCCGCGCGCATGAGCGATCGCCTCAAGCATCTCCTGCGCGGCAAGCATGTGGACGTGTGGGCGGCCTTTGCCGCCGAAATCGGTGGCACATGGAATGACCCGAGCCCCGGTGAGCAGGCGCGCATCGAGGTGGCACATCCCCATGGCCCCGTGGTGATTCAGGCCGACGCGTCGATGATCCTGGTGGGCAAGGTCATGGTGCCGGTGCTCTCCACCGTGTTCACGGCGCTCCGCCCCACCGCGCGCCCGCGGCGCTTCTCGGTATCGCGCGCCAACTTCGCGACGTCGGTGGCCGAGTGGTTCGGAAGCCTCGACATTCATGTTGACGACGCGACCTTCGACCAGCAGTTCGTGCTCAAGGGGGAGACGCCGGATTTCGTGCGTGCGGTCTTTGCCGACGCCGCGCTGCGCGAGCGCTACCAGCGCGACTTCAGCGGCCAGCTCGCGCTGCGCGACGACAAGGTGCTCTTCAGCGATCCCACCCCGGGGTTCGACCCGCTGGAGCTCACGCTCCCGGGCTACGTCGAGGAGGTGGACACCCTGCGCGCGCTCTACACCCTCTTCGTCGCCACGCTCGACCGCATCGAATCGGTCGCCGCGGTCTGACGCCGCTCAGTGCTCGGGATGCGTGCGCCGATACCCGGCGTACGCCTTGAAGCCGAGGTAGATCGACAGAATGACACCGGCCAGCGTCCAGCCCAGCTGGCCGAATTGCACGGCGCTCTTGAAGATCACGAGCACGCTGACGAGCACGAGCACGAGCGTGGGCCCTTCGTTGGCCACGCGGAAGAACTCCCCGGTGCGCGACGTGGCGCCGGTGGCGAGCTCCTTCATGACCTTTACACACAGGCCGTGATAGGCGCTGAGCAGCAGCACCAGCAGCAGCTTGGCGCGCAGCCACGGTTCGCCGAGGAGTCCTGGCTGGAGCGCGATCATGGAGACGCCGGTGATCCAGCTCAGCACCATTGCCGGCGTGGTGATCACATTGAGCAGCCGGCGTTCCATCAGCGCGAACTGCGGCGCCAGAATCCCGCGGCGCGGCTCGCTCTCCCGGTTGGCGTCGGCGTGATAGACGAACAGCCGCACCAGATAGAACAGGCCAGCCATCCAGCTGACCATGAACACGATATGGAACGCCTTGAACCAGAGGTACGCCATGCGAGTGCGGGATGCGTGAGTCGGAAGGTGGAGGCTACGGCTGAATGATGCGTGCGCTCACGATCGAATCCAACGCGGGAAACCACTTTCGCAAGTAGCTGTTCCCCTGATGGCTGATGCGCGAGTAGTTGGGCTCCTCGCCGTACTCGGCGCTGATCTTGTCCACCACGTCCATGCCCTGTACCACCTCGCCAAAGGGGGCGAAGCGCTGGCGATCGAGGGTCTTGGCCTGGTCGCCGGTGGCGATGAACACCTCGGTGGCGCGGGAGTTGGGGCCGTTGGCCGCGAAGGCGATGCGACCGCGCACGTTGGAGGTCTTCATCGGTTCATCGGGGATCGTGGCGCGATCCCATTGGGCGTTCACCGCCGTATCGCCGTGAATGCCCCACTGCGTGATGAACCCCGGCACCACCCGATAGAAACGGGTGCGCACGTAGTAGCCGTTCTGGACGAGTTCGTAGAAGCGGTCGGCCGCGCGCGGCGCGAGCGCTCGCGTGACGGCCACGATGAACACGCCCTTGCTGGTAATGAACTCGGCCCGGTACTGGTCCGGGCTCTTCGTGGGGGTCGCCGCCGGACCAGGCACGGCGCGCGGCGGCGCGTCGCTCACGGCCGGCGGGGCGGCGGAGCGCGTGGCGGCGGAATCGGAGCCACCGCCGCAGGCGGCGAGGCCGATCAACAGCGCCGTCATCCAGCGCGACCGCGGCGCCGGCGATCGGCGTAGGGACTGGGTCATGCGGTCACCTCCGGCGCTGGCCCCTCGGACTCCGGGGCGCTGACGAAGAGCAGAACGATGCCAACGACGGTGAACATGCGCCCCGCCGTCTCACTGCCGTTCCAGACGTTCGACTGCCACATGGCGAACCATTCGCCGCCCACGGTGAGAAAGGCCACGAGCCATTGCAGCAGATTGCTGGTGAGCCCCAGCAGCGCGAGCCCCTTGGCGGCCACGAACGCGCGGGGCGCGCGGCGCGCCGCCCACAGGCGCCACGCGCCAAGGAGCAACAGCACCGCCGACCGGATTTCCCACGCGATGATGGTGACGTAGAACGCGTGGTGCACCCACGGCGCGCGAATCGCGCGCCAGAGCAGCGCATTGCCCGGGAACGTGGTGTCCATGCTCAGCACGTGCTGCACGAACTGCAGGTTGGACCCGTAGTCGGTGACGTTGTTGAACGCGACCAGCGCCAGATACAGCCCGGTCGCGCCCACCAGCAGGGCCTTGCACGCGCGGACCATCACGCCGGCCTCCCGGCAGCGGAATTCTTCGGCATGCGGTAAGGTACGCTCCAGCCCCGCCCCGCGAGGCGGCGTTCCCGTCCCCCCGTGTCCCTGTTCCCGTCCCCTGCGTCCATGTCCATGCCCCGTACCGCCGCGCTGCTCAGCGCCGCCCTGCTCGCGCTCCCGCGCGCGACGCTCTTCGCTCAACCGGCCGCGCAAATCCCCGAGAAGTACCGTGACGTGGCCACTCGGATCATCGCCGCCGCGCAGGCCGACAGTGCCGCCGCGTGGAACCGGATTGCCGAACTCACCGACACGTTCGGGCATCGGCTGAGCGGGTCGAAGGCGCTCGAGCAGGCCATCGACTGGACCGTCGCCACGATGAAGGCCGATGGTCTCGCCAATGTGCGCAAGGAGAAGGCGATGGTGCCGCACTGGGTGCGGGGTGCCGAATCGCTCACGCTGGTCTCCCCGCGCATGCAGACCCTCCCGATGCTGGGGCTGGGCGGCAGCATCGCCACGCCGCCGCAGGGAATCACCGCCGAGGTGATGGTGGTGGCGAGCTTCGAGGAGCTCACGCAACGGGCGGCCGAAGCCAAGGGGAAGATTGTGCTGTACGACGCCGAGTGGCGCGACTACGGCTACAACGGCGCGTTCCGCCGGCAGGGCGCGATCGCGGCGGCCAAGGCGGGCGCGGTCGCCAGTCTCGCGCGCGCCGCGGGGCCGTACAGCATGCGCACGCCGCACACCGGCAACATGAGCTACGACTCCACGGTGAAGAAGATTCCGCACGCGAGTGTCACCGCCGAAGACGCGATGATGATGCGGCGCATGATCGCGCGCGGGCAGAAGGTGGTCGTCACGCTCAGGATGAGCGCGAAGACGCTCCCCGATGCGCAGAGCCACAACGTGATGGGCGAACTCGTGGGGCGTGAGAAGCCCGACGAGATCGTCGTGATGGGCGGCCACATCGACTCATGGGATGTGGGGCAGGGCGCGATGGACGACGCCGGGGGCGTGGTCGTGGCGTGGGAAGCGATTCGCCTGCTCAAGAAGCTCGGGCTCACGCCGCGCCGCACGATTCGCGTGGTCGGCTGGACCAACGAAGAAAATGGCGGCAAGGGCGGCCAGGCCTACAAGGACGCGCACCAGAACGAGGTGCACCAGCTCGCGATCGAAAGCGACGGCGGCGTCTTCTCGCCGCTCGGCTTCGGCTTTACCGGCCCGGCCGAATCACGGAAGGTCGTCGAGGCCATCGGGTCCCTGCTGGCGCCCATCGGCGCCAACAAAATCGGCCCGAGCGGCGGGGGCGCCGATATCGGGCCGATCATGCAAACTGGCGTCCCCGGCATGGGGCTCGAGGTCGACGGATCGCGCTACTTCTGGTTCCACCACACCGATGCCGATACCCCGGACAAGCTGGACCCCAAGGAGGTCCAGCGGTGCGTGGCGGTCATGGCGGTGATGGCCTACATCGCGGCGGATCTGGAGCAGTCGCTGCGCTGAGCCGCGATGCCCGCTCCGCCGAGCGCGTCAGGCGACGGCGGCGACGGGCGGATGCACGACGTGGCGGAGGCCGTCGAGGACTTCCTCGTCGGTCACCGCCACGAAACCGCCGGCCGGCTTCTGCTGGAGGCGGCTGAACCACGGCAGGTCGCTGAGCGGCACGGCCGGCTTGAGCCACAGGCCGGTGCGGCCCGAGATGCGGTACTTGAACTGGTCGTGGTTGCCCGGCGCGTCGCTATCGACACGGAAGCGGCCGAAGAGATAGTGCTCGGCGGTGGCGGCCTCGCGGCCGATCATCCACACGAAGTCGCCCGCGAGATCGCGCACGCGCTTGTTCGCGAGAACGCTCCACGAGGCGACTTTCGCGAAATTGATCCCGAGCACCTCCGAGTCGTGGTAATGCACGAAATGCCGGATATGCGAAACGCTTGCTGCCACGGGACCATCCATCTCGAGAGAACGCACCTGAGGTGCGAAAATGCCTCTCTTGAGAGCTAGGGGAGAGCGAGGGCCGCGCAAAGGGCCAATACGACCGAATTACCGTTGGCCCCCGCCCTGAACGAACGGGTCGTCACCGTCAGGCGGCCACCGGCGAGGGATAAGCGGCGCGGAAATCGCGCGCATACGCCTCGAAGGTTCGCGGTGCACGCCCCGTGATGCGCTCCACCGCATCGGTCGTGCGCTCGGCGTAGCCGGCCTTGAGATACGACAGAATCAGCAGGAGAAACTCGACGTAGTCGGCCGGGAGCCCCGCGGCGAGCAGCCCGGGACGCATCGACTCCGAGGTGATGTCCTCAAAGCGGATCGGGCGATCGAGTTCGCGTGACAGGATCGCGGCCACCTCGGCGTGCGTCAGCGACGCGCCACCCGTCAGATCGAACGCCTGATTGTCGAAGTCCGCGCGCTGGAGCAACGCCGCCGCCACCGCGGCGATATCGCGCGCATCGATGAAGCTCGTCCGGGCGTCACCCACCGGCAGCTGCACGGCGTTGTGGTGCGTGATGCCGTGCAGCCAGAAGGTGTGGAAGTTCTGCATGAACCAGTTGGGGCGAATCACGTTCCACGCGACCCCCGACCGTTCGAGCGCCAACTCGGCCTTCCGCATCGGCGCCTCGTCGCTGGCATCGGCCCCCATGGCGCTCATCATGACCACCTTGCGCACCCCCAGGCGCTGCGCGGCCGCAAACACCGGCGGCAGCAGCACGTCCTGATTGGTGTAGCCCGGCGGCGCGAAGACGAAGGCGCCATCCACGCCGCGCAGGGCGTCATCGATGCCCGCGCCGCTCACCAGATCGATATGCACCTGCCCCGCCCCCGCCGCCCGGCTCGTGCCGCGACGGACCACATGCCCCGCCGCTTCCAGCAAACGGGCGACCTCGTGCGCCACGGTCCCATTGGCCCCTACCACCAAGTACGTCGACATCTGCCACTCCGGATCGAGAGATGCGGCGCCGGGAGTCGGCCCCGCCCGTACCCATGATGGCCCGGTCCTCACAGACGCAAAATGGCATAAAGTCTCGATTTATTGTCCAATCGTCCGAAGAATGATACCTTTGGGATATGGACGTCCTGACCGACCTGTTCCGGGAATCCGGCCTGCGCCGGCGCCTGCTCGATCTGCACCATTTGCCCGCGGCGCGGGCCCTGCGCTTCCCCTGCGACCGCAGCGTGGGCTTTCACGTGGTGCTCACGGGCACCGCCTATATCCACGCCCCGGGCGAGCCCGCCCCGATCGCGCTCGCGGCCGGCGATATCGCCATCATGGCCCGGGGCTGCGAGCATCTGCTGAGCGGGGCCGCCACCCTCGCCGGGTTGCCGGTCGATGACATCTCACTCGCGCCCACGGGGCAGCCGCGCGAGGCGCACCCCGGGGAGAGCAGCGCCGCGCTGGTCAGTGGTGCCTATCAGCTGTGGAATGCCCCGCTGCATCCGTTCTTCACCGAACTGCCCCCCTGGTTCGTGCTGCGCGCCGAACGGACACTGTCGCTCAGCCCCGTGTCGCTGACCGTGGCCATGCTCGCCGAGGAGGCGCGGCAGCAGGGGTTGGGGCGGGAGACCGTGTTGCACGGCCTGCTCGATGTGCTCTTCACGCAGCTGCTGCGCGTCGTGGTCGAGCAGCAGGGCGCCCGCGCGTCCGGGTGGAGCCAGGCGGTGCGTGAGCCACACATCCGGCACGCGGTCACGCTCCTGCATCAGGAGTTCGCGCGCGACTGGACACTCGAGGCGCTGGCGCGCGCGGTGGGGCTCTCGCGCAGTGTGTTGGCCGAACGCTTTCGCGATGCCATGGGCGAGACGCCGCTCGCCTATCTCCGCACGGTGCGGCTGCAGCGCGCCATGCGGCTGCTCACCGACGGCACGCAGACGCTCGAGCAGGTGGCGCTCGCCGTGGGCTATCAGGACGCCTTTGGGTTTTCCAAGGCGTTCAAGAAGGCCGTGGGCGAATCGCCCGGCGAATTCCGGCGGCGGAATGCCGCCGAAGCGGACATCCCGTGGCGACTGCGGGCCAGCGACGCGGTGGGCGCGGGCTGAACGGCACCCGTGCGCGGGCCCCTAGGGGGCCCGGCTACCTTTCGCCCATGACTGAGAGACCGTTCTACACGCTGATCGGCCCCGACGGCTCGCCGTACCCAAGCCCCACCAAGGGCACGATCGGCGGCCACCGCAAGAATCGCATTTACGGGCGCCTCGACTGCAAGGCCGCGCGACGGGCGCTGGGCACCGGCCGCAGCTACGAACAGCAGCGCGTCTTCTTTGCCGACGAAGCCACCGCGATCGCGGCCGGCTATCGCCCGTGCGCCGTGTGCATGCCGGCGGAGTACGACCAGTGGAAGGCGAAGGGCGGGAAGTAGGCGATTGGCGGCGCCGCTGCAGACCGACGCCGACGCGCTGACCGGTCGGGTCCTCGAGCGAAAGTACCGGATCGGGCGTCGACTCGGTGAAGGCGGCATGGGCGCCGTCTACCTCGCGGAGCATGTCGGCATCGGCCGCGATGTCGCGCTCAAGATCGTGCACCCCGAGCTGCTGGCCGATCCGCTCGCCGTCGAGCGATTCACGCGCGAAGCGCGCGCCGCCGGGGGCATCCAGCATCGCCACGTCGTCAACGTCACCGATTTTGGCGTCGATCGCGTGGATACGCAGGACATCGCGTATCTCGTCATGGAGCGACTCTCGGGGCAGACCCTCGAGGAGGTCCTGCACGAGCGCGGCGCGCTGGCGTTGCGCGAAGTGGTCGATATCGTGGCGCAGGTCGCCGAGGGGCTCGCCGCCGCGCATCACGCCGGTGTGGTGCATCGCGATCTCAAGCCCGCCAATATCTGGCTCACGCCCGATGCGCGTGGCGGCTTTCACGTGACGCTGCTGGATTTCGGCATCGCCAAGTTGCGCGACGCGCAGTTCGCGCAGCGGCCCGCCGACGCGCGCCTCACGGCACTCCCCGAGCGAGCAGCGGTCGCGCCGCGCGCACGACCCGAGACCGACGGTCCGGCGACGCAGGTGGGCGAATCGGTGGGCACACCGGCCTACATGTCGCCCGAGCAGTGTGTCGGCGATGACGTCGATTGGCGGAGCGACCTCTACAGCCTCGGCGTGGTCGTCTACCAGATGCTGGTGGGTGTGCTCCCCTTCCAGGGCGATACGATGGCCCTCCTGCGGCAGCATTTCGTCGCCGAGGTGCCGGCGCTGCCCGCCGATCGCGCCATCCCGCCAGGGGTGGATGCGGTGCTGCGTCGTGCGCTCGCCAAGACGCCCGCCGAGCGCTTTCAGTCGGCCCCCGCCTTCGCCGCCGCGTTGCGCGCGCATGCCTCGGGGTTTGGCGACAGCATGCGGCGCGCGCTCGGCGTCTTCGCCGATCGGATGCCCGAGTTGTCGGTGCTCGGGCTCTGCTTTGCGATGCCCGGGTTACTCGCGACCGCCGGATACCTGCTCTTCGCCTGGGCGCCGCGGCTCCTGCAGCCTGTGCTCTGGTTGATGATCGTCCCGAGCGGCATGCTCGCCGCCACGCCCATGGCGATGGCGAGCATCGCCGCGGTGTTTGGCGATCTGCGTAGCCGACCGTTTGCCCGCCTCACCTGGCGCGGGGCCGCTCGCGCCGTCTCCGGAAGCGAACGCGATGGGGCCGCGCTCTACCTGGATTGGCTGCGCGTGGCGTTCACCCGCTATCTGGCCACCAGCAAGGCCGCCAAGGGCAACGGACTCCGCAACATGCTCGCCTATGTGGACGGCTTCCGGCACGGCGGCGCCACGAGTACCCCCGAGCGCCTCGAGCGGATGGCGGCCGTGCTGCCCACCCGGGCGTTTGCCACGATGGCCATCGCGCAGCTCATCGCGCTCGCGGTACTCCCCACCATCATGGTCTTCGCCGCGATCGGCGTGTTGCGAGTCCTGGCCGTCGCACCGGCCAGCGCCCTTCCCGTGCTCGGCGCGGTCGCCGGGATGGCCTTCTCGGGCGCACTGTTCCTGCAGGTGTTCATCGGCATCGTCGACGTCATGCTGTACGACCTCGCGTACGACATGACGCGCGAGTAGCACCGGCGATCGGCGATCAGCCGATCAGCCGATCACGCCCACGGCACGAGCGACCGCACGAAGCGATCGTCGCTCGGCGCGAGCGGGAGCTGCAACAGCTCGGCCGGCGTGCCCCAGCAGAGGGCATCGTGTTCACGCCGCTCCGGTTCGCCGTCGATCTCGACCGGCAGGAAGACGATCTCAAACGGTGATCCCTCGTCGTGCGCCGTGAAGAGCGGTGCGCCCACGGCGCGCACGGTGACTCCGAGTTCTTCATCGAGCTCACGCGCGGTGGCGTCATGATCCGATTCCCCGGGCTCGCACTTCCCGCCGGGAAACTCCCAGAGTCCGCCATGCCGCTTGTGGGCCGGGCGCTGGCACACGAGCAGCTGCGCCCCACGGCGCACGACGGCGGCAACGACACGTTGGGTCATGACGGCGCATATTAGCGGCATGACGACCCCTTCTCATCTCGCGATCGGCGCCGGCCTCCTGCTGGCGATCGGACTGACCGCCCCCGCGGCGTCGCAGGCGCAGGCCATCAAGCCCGCTGGACTGCGGGGCGGGGCGGCGGCCAAGCCCGCGCCGCCGACCAAGGACAGCGTGCCGCCGGCCCCCTCGCTCACGCCGTCGAAGACGGCCCTCGAGGCGCAGCCCGCTCCCGTGGTCCTGCCGCCCAAGCCGACGGTCGGTCTGTCGGCCGCGGAGAAGCGTCGCATCAACCGCGCGATGACGCGACCGGCCAAGGCCCCGGCCAAAGCGCCGACAAAGCCGCCGATGCCCTAGCGCGTGCTAGCCGGGGGTGCGCTCGAGCTCCGCGATCTGCTGCTCCGCACAGCTTTCGCACAGCGCGTGCGTCACGCTGACCTTGTGCGTGGCGAGATACTGTTCGATGCGCTGCCAGTAGCCGTCGTCGTTGCGCACCTTGTTGCACCACGCGCACAGCGGGAGCATCCCCGACAGCTGCCGCACGTTGTCGAGCGCGGCCTGCAGCTCGGCGTTGCTCTGCCGAAGGAAGGCCACGAGCACGGAGACGAAGAGGCTCACCATGAACAGGCTGACCTCGAAGTCACCGAGGAGCTGCACCAGCCCCGCCGTGCCGCTGCCGGGCTCGGCCAGCACCTGCGTGGCGAGCGTGATGCGCATGGCGTGAAAGCCGCCGTGCGCCGCGAGCACGATGGCCGGTACCCGGAGCATCCGGGTGAGTGGCGCCGGTGACTCCCAGAGCATCGCCGCCGCCCACAACGTCAGCGCGCCCCAGACGATGCCGTTGGTGATCGTGCGCCAGCCACTCAGTCCAGGCACCGTCATGTAGCCCAGGAGCAGGGCGGCGTGCCCCAGCACGACAGCGACGGCGACGCGGCGCATTGGCGCGCGGCCGGTGACCTGTTGGGCCGCCAGCAGCAACAGCGCATGTCCGGCGGTGACCGCCAACGTCGGCAGCGCGCGCAGCAGCGGCGGGGCGCTGGCCCCGCGCAACACAAAGAGCAGGTCCGCACCCGTCAGCACCCACGCGGCCACGATCCAGAAGCGCAGCGAGAGGCCGCCGGCTTCCAGCCGCCAGTGCTGACTCATCACCGCGGCCAGAATGACGCCGATGATGAGATTGACCGTGTAGACGACCGCTTCCTGCGACATGAGCACCAAGAGGGACGTTGCGACTGGTCGGATTATTCGCGACCTGCACCATTGGGAGCACTACGCGGGAGTATACCCGCCGAGCGCAAAGTTGTGAGCCGGATCGTATTCTTTTCGTCCCAGCTGCCGCACTCTCCACTTTCCAGCGATCGACGAGGATCCGCTGCTGAATCTTCAACGCGTCGTACGCCGCGCCGTGCGTCCCCTGTTGCCGGCCGCGCTGGCCCTGGCCGCCTGCTCCCGGAGCGCTGCGCCACCGGCGAACCGTCCGGTCGTTGGGATCGTCCAGGTCTCCTCGCTGGCGATCCTCGACGAAACCCGCGCGGGCCTCCATCAGGCACTCGCCGACTCCGGGTTTGTCGCGGATCGGAACATCCGGATCATCGAGCGCAACGCGCAGGGCGATATCCCCACGTTGTCGCTCATCCTGAACGAATTCCTTCGGCAGGGGGTGACGCATGTGGCGCCGCTCTCCTCGGTGGCGACACAGACCGCGCTCAAGATCATCACCGATCGCCCGATTGTGTTTGGCGCCGTGGCGAATCCGTACGTCATCGGGGCGGGGACGAGTCCTACCTCCCATCGACCCACGGTGACGGGCGCGGCCATTCCTCAGCCGGCGGACTCGGCGCTCGCCCTCGCGGTGCGCGCGTTTCCCGCCGCGAAGGTGTGGGGCACGCTGTACGATCCCGCCGATCCGTTCGCCGAGCACTACATGACGATGGCGCGCGAAACGGCGAAGGCGCTCGGGATCCGCTTCGTGCTGGTCGCCTGCACCAGTCCACAGGACATCGCGACCGGGGTGCAGGCGCTTCGCGCTCAGGGCGTCGATGGCATCATGCAGATCCCGAGCATCATGATTGGCGGCGGCTTCTCGGCGCTCATCAAGGCCGCGCGGGAACTGCACATGCCCGTGGTGCCCTCGAATACCGGGTATGTCGGCGCCCCGATGGCGCTGGGGAACAGCTTCTACGACAACGGCTACAGCCAGGGGCTGTTGCTCATCAAG
This sequence comes from Gemmatimonadaceae bacterium, assembly GCA_019752115.1. Lineage (NCBI taxonomy): Bacteria > Pseudomonadati > Gemmatimonadota > Gemmatimonadia > Gemmatimonadales > Gemmatimonadaceae > Gemmatimonadaceae bacterium. The sequence continues at coordinate 169,559 of JAIEMN010000020.1, read as the reverse complement.
GTGCTGCGCGGCGCCGATCCCGCCACGGTGCCATTCGCTGTCACCGCAAAGGATCAGCTGATCATCGATCTGCGGGCCGCCCGCGACTTTGGCGTGACGATCGCCGACTCCATCGTACAGCGCGCCGCCAAAGTGATTCCGCTCGCGGGCGATTCGGCGGCGTCGCGCGCCGCGACACCGGTTCCCGCGAACGCGAGCGCAGCCGCCCCCGCGGCGACCTCACCGTGGGCGTTCTGGTTTTCGGCGGTGGTGCTGGGGTTGGCGTTCAGTTCGCTCGCGTGGGGCGTGTACATCGCGTCACGCGTGCTGCGTTTTCCGGACATCTCCCCCGACGGCACGCTGCCGCTCGGTGCCGCCGTGTGTGCCATGGGCATCCTGGCTGGCCTCAACCCGTGGCTCGCCACGCTGGCCGCACTCGTCGTCGGCATGGCCGCAGGCTATGTCACCGGCGTGCTGCACACCCGTTTTGCCGTCGCGGAACTGCTCGCCGGCATTCTCGTCATGACCGCGCTCTACTCGGTGAATCTGCACGTGATGGGGCGCTCGAATCTCTCACTGCTCGATCAGGCGACCGTCGCCACGCAGCTGCGCACCCTCGTGCCGGCGATGGCGTCGTGGTCGAGTGATGCCACCTTCGGCGCCGTGTTTGCGCTGCTCGCGCTGCTCCTGGGGGTGACGCTCACCTGGTTCCTGCGCACCGTCTTCGGCATGGCGCTGCGGGCGGTCGGCGACAACGCCGCGATGATCACCGCCCAGGGCGTGGATCGCCGCGGCATGGTGGAGTTCGGGCTGGCCCTCGCGAACGGCCTGGTGGCGCTCTCGGGCGCGCTGATCGCGCAGTACCAGGGCTTTGCCGATGTCACGATGGGCGTGGGCACGCTTGTCGCCGGTATGGCCGCCGTGATTCTCGGCGAAACGTTGCAACGCCGCACGCAGCGCCTCGGGACCACGATTGCCATGGCGGCGGTCGGAGCCATTCTCTTCCGGCTGCTCATTGCGCTCGCCTTGCGCATTGGGCTCGACCCGGTTGATCTCAAACTCGCCACCGCGGGCTTCGTGCTGCTGACACTGACGGCGCCGGCGCTCCGCCGGCGCCTCTTCCCGGGAGGGCGCGCGTCATGATTGAGCTCACGAATCTCGTGAAGACCTTCGATCAGCCCGGCGGCGATCGGGTGCGCGCCCTTCGCGGCGTGTCGCTCACGATGCCCGCCGGGCAGTTCCTCACCGTGATCGGCACCAATGGCTCGGGCAAGAGCACCGTGCTCAACGCCATTGCCGGCACGTTCGCGGTGGACGAAGGCAGCATTCGGATTGCCGGGACGGACGTCACCCACCAGGCGGAGCACACGCGCGCCGCGCTCATCGGTCGCGTCTTTCAGGATCCGTTCAAGGGATCGTGTCCCTCCATGACGGTGGGCGAGAACCTGCGCCTCGCGGCGCGACGCGGTGAGCGGCGCGGATTGCAGCTCGGACTGACGCGCCGCACCCGCGACGCCTACCGTGAGCAGCTGGCCTCGCTGGGCCTCCATCTCGAGCATCGCGTCGACGCGCTCATGGGCACGCTCAGCGGCGGCCAGCGTCAGGCCATCACGCTGCTCATGGCCACCCTCAAGCGCCCGGCGCTCCTGCTGCTCGACGAACACACCGCCGCACTGGATCCGCGTGCCGCCGAACAGGTCATGCAGGTCTCCGAGCATCTGGTGCGCAGCCAGCAGCTCACCGCGCTGATGGTCACCCACAGCATGGAGCACGCGGTGCGCTTCGGCGACCGCACGGTGATGGTGCACCGTGGCACCATCGTCGCCGACCTGGTCGGCGCCGAGCGCACCGGCGTGACGGAGGCGGATTTGCTGGCGCGGTTTGCGCAGCTGCGGTATACGGCGGAGATGCGATATACGCAGGAGCTCGCGGCGGGCGCCTCGGACATCTGAGTTCCGACTGAACCCCCGAGGGGTCAGGGGGGAGAACGTCAGGGGGGAGAGTTCAGGACCGCGGTGGCTGTCCTGAGCTCTCCCCCCTGACGTTCTACGCCCTGAACTCTCAGGGGTTAATGACCCTTCCGTTCACACCGGACTTTCAGATCACGGCGTAATCGGTCGGACCGGCGTCGCCGGTTCATTCTTGCTGCGCGTGATCTCCTTCTGCCCCGCCGCCTTCAGCTTGGCGTTGATCTTCGGCAGGTTCGTGGTGATCACCGTCTCCAGCTTCGTGAGCTCGGCATCGGTCTTGGGGCCGAGCACCGACCACACATCATACGCCTGCTTGGGCGGGCGCCGCTCGCCCTGCATGATGAAGCCCATCAGACCGCCCAGCTGGTCGTTCAGGCGGATCGGGAAGTTGAGCGGATCCTGCCCCGACTGATTCTTCGTCTGGTAGAGCGAGTCTTCCACGACGTTGAGCGCGTCGGCGAACGAATCGGCGAGCGGACCGAATGTGGCATCGCTCGTCATCTTGGGCGCGCGATCCTTGAGATCGGTCTTGAGATTGCGGCTCTCGATGACGCCTTCGTTGGCCTTCGTGATCTTCTGCTGGACCTCGAGCGCGAAGCGCACCTGTTCCTTGAGATCCGCTTCGGTGGCATCGGCGCGCGGATCGGGGAGGAGCTTGAACTCGTAGGAGATGGGCGCGCTGGTGCCCGCCGTCATGCGCACACGGTACGTGCCCGGCGCCATCGCGGGGCCGTTGCCGCTGCCGGCCCACGTGATCATGCCGCGGAACGTCTTCGCGTTGTCGTGGCGCATGGTATACGTGAAGCGGTTCACGCCCTTCCGGTTACCAGGCTTCGCAGGGCCACCGGCAAAGCCACCAAAGCCGCCGCCACGCCCCGCCGGCTGCGCCGTGGTGGTGTCGTTGCTCGCCGCCGTGCCCACGAGCTTTCCGGCCGCATCATAGAACTCGAACTTCACGACCATCGAGTCGGCGGGCAGACGATAGGTGAACGTCGGCTGCGCCTGCCCGTTGAGGCGATAGAACGGCACCGGCTTGTAGAGGAACGGCGCGTTCCCCGCCGCCTTGTCGGCTTCGGGCGCCCAGCGCAGCGGCGTGAGGTTCTCCATCACCCAGAACGCGCGGCCATGCGTGGCGATCGCGATGTCGTCGTCGCGGAGCATGACATCGTGTACCGGCACCGGCGGCAGGTTCTTCTGCAGGCTCTGCCAGTTGGCGCCCGCATCGTACGACACGTACATGCCGCGCTCGGTCGCCGCGTACACCATCCCCGGGCGATGCAGATCTTCGCGAATCGCGCGCGTGAAGTGATCCGGCGCGATGCCGTTCACGATCTTCGTCCACGTCACGCCGTAGTCGGTCGTCTTGAAGAGATACGGCGCGAAGTCATCCATCTGATAGCGATTGCCGGCCACCCACGCGGTGCCCGGGTTGTGCGGGCTCGCTTCGATGATCGACCAACGCATCCACTCCGGCAGCCCCTTGGGCGTGACGTTCTTCCACGTCGCACCATTGTCGCGCGATACATAGAGCAACCCGTCGTCGGAGCCCGTCCAGATCAACCCCTTCGTGAGCTTCGACTCGGCGATCGTGAACACCGTGCCGTAGTACTCGACGCTCGTCTGGTCCTTCGTGATCGGGCCGCCCGACGCGCCCAGCGTGCGCGGATCGTTGCGGGTGAGGTCCTTCGAGATGGGCGTCCAGGTGTTGCCACCGTTCGTGGAGCGGAACACGACGTTGGAGCCCACGTAGATCGTGTTCGCATCGTGCGGCGAATGCACGATCGGATACGTCCACTGGAAACGATACTTGGAGTCCTTCGCGTCGTGACCCATCGGATTGAGCGGCCACGGATCGATGGCGTCGGTCTTGCCGGTGCGGCGATTCAGGCGGTCCATGCTGCCGCCGTAGTTCGCGCCGTACATGATGTCCGGATCCTTCGGGTTGCTCGAGATGTAGCCGCTCTCGCCACCCGCCACGCCGTAGAACTCGCTGTAGCCCCCCGGCGCTGCCGCCGGCGCCGCCGGGCCACCAAAGCCACCACGCCCGCCGAAATTCGCCGCCGCGCGCACCGGGCCGCAGCTCGAGCCGGCATCCTGCTTCGCGCCGCACACATGGTACGGGAAGTGGTTCGTCAGATGCACGTGGTAGTACTGCCCCGTCGCCGCGGCCACGCGATTCGCGTTGGTGCCACCATCCTTCGTCACGATGAGGCCGTTGTCGTGCGCCACCGCGATGCGCTTGGGATCGGTGGGGTCAATCCACATGTCGTGGTTGTCGCCGCCACCAAAGCCGCGCGTGAACGTCTTGCCGCCGTCCTTCGAGATCATCGGGCTCACCTGCGGCGCATACACGACGTTGGTGTCCTTCGGATCGGCGTACAGCTTGGAGTAGTACCACGACCGCTGCCGCAGATTGCGGTCGCCGGTCATGAACGTCCACGTCGCACCGGCGTCATCGCTGCGATACACGCCGCCGTTCGGCTCGTGCTCGATGATCGCCCACAGGCGGCTCGGCTTGGCCGGGCTCACCGTGATGCCGATCGCGCCCAGCGGGCCACTCTTGGGGAGCCCGGGGTTGCGCGTGATCTCGGTCCACGTGTCGCCACCGTCGGTGGTCTTGAAGATGCCGCTGTGCGCGCCACCGGAGACGAGCATCCACGGCTTGCGGCCGGCCTGCCAGAACGTGACGTAGATCGTCTTGGGGTTCGACGGATCCATGATCATGTCCGCCACACCCGTCGAGTCATTGCGGAAGAGAATATTCTTCCACGTCTTGCCACCGTCGGTCGTGCGATAGACGCCGCGCTCCTTGTTCGGGCCGAACACATGGCCCAGCGCGCCGACGTACACGATGTCCGGGTTGTCGGGGTGGATGCGGATCCGCGAGATGTACTGCGTTTCCTTGAGCCCCATGTACTGCCACGTCTTGCCGGCGTCGGTGCTCTTCCACACGCCTTCGCCGTGCGAGACGTTGCCGCGGATGGGCGTTTCCCCGCCGCCAGCCCAGACGACATCCGGATTGCTCTGCTGCACGGCGAGCGCGCCGATCGTGCCGCCGAAGTAGGCGTCGGTCACCGGGAAGGCGGTCTTGCCGCCATCGGTGCTCTTGAAGACGCCACCGCCGGTGGTGCCCATGTACCACTCGTCGGGGCGGGCCGTGGACCCGGCGACCGCGACCATACGGCCAGCCTGATTGGGACCGATGTTGCGCCAGGAGACGCCAAAGCTGGTATCGGCAGCGGGCGCCTGCCCGCCGCCCCGGCCGCCGCGCCCCTGCGCGGGGAGGGCCGTCGCTGCCGCCACGAGGGCTACAGCCGAGGCTGCTGAAAGAATGCGATGGGAACGCACGGGTGGATGCGTGAGGGTGAACAACACCTCACCGCCCGAACTGAGCGGAAAGGGAAGATCTCTCCGAGATTAACGCGTGAGGCGGCTGAACGCTCGCACGGGCGCTCCATGGGGAGGCGCCGATGGCAACCTTGCCGCCGCCAACGGCTGAATTGGAGTTCCGACGATGATTGCCGCAGTGCTTCGGGTCATGCTGCTCGCGCAGATGCAGGTCGTGTCGCAGGCCCACGCCCCGCGCGTGCCGCTGCCGCGCGTTGCCCCCACCGCGGTCCGCACCGTGGCGCAGGACAACCGCGTGCCGGCCGGTCAGCTCGTGGGCACCCGCCTCACACTGGGGATGGACATCGTCGAAGGCGCGTGGCGCCCCGAGGGCAAGACGGATCCCGAAGTGCCCGTGCTGGCCTTCGCCGAGTCCGGCCGAGCGCCCAGTGTTCCCGGTCCGCTCATTCGCGTGCGGCAGGGCACCACGATGGTGCTCACGCTGCGCAATCGCACCGACAGCGCGCTGGTGATCAGCGGCCTCCGCCCCGGCGCACGACCGGGGACCGACACGATCCGCGTCGCCGCCGGCGCCACGCGCAACGTGGAGGTTCGCTTCACCACGCCCGGGACCTTCTACTACCAGGGCACGTTCGCGGATCATCCGTTTCGCGTCTTCAAGGACGGCCAGCTCAACGGCGCCATCGTCGTCGATGCGCCGGGGGCGCGGACCGATGACTACATCCTGCTGCTCTCCGAGTGGTTTTATCCGGCCGCGAACTCCCGCGCCGCCGAGACGGTCACCGTCATCAATGGCAAAGGGTGGCCGCATACGCCGCGGCTGGCGTTCACGCAGGGCGACACCGTGCGCTTCCGGGTGATCAACACCATCGGCTTCAATCATCCGATGCACCTGCACGGCTTCTACTATCGCCTCGAGTCGCAAGGCGACGGGCGCGTCGACACGCCCATTCCGGCCGCCAAGCAGCTGCTCTCCAATACCGATCTCATCCCCGCACTCGGCACCTACACCCTGTCGTTCGTGGCGTCGCGTCCGGGGAACTGGCTCTATCACTGCCACTTCGCTTTTCATATCGACGAAAGCGTCACGCTCACCGGTGCCACGTACGAAGGGGCGCCGGCCGCACCGGCCGCCGCCGCCGTCTCGCATGACCATGCCGCGATGGCGGCGAATGAAGAGCACATGCGGGGGCTCGTCCTTGGCTTCACGGTGAAGCCCCGCCCGGACTATGTGGAACCCTCCATGGCCGGCGCGCGCACGATGCATCTCTTTGCGCAGGAGAAGCCGGGGGTGTTGTTCGCGAGTGGCACGCTGCAGAGCTATGTGCTGCAGCAGGGCCCGAAGCCGCCCGCGCCCGACTCGGTCGTGTTTCCGAGCTCGGTGATCGAGCTGCAGCGCGGCCAGCCCGTGCGCATCATGGTGCACAACAACCTGCAGGAGCCCACCGCGATTCACTGGCACGGGTTGGAGATCGAGAGCTTCCCCGATGGCGTGCCGAATTTCAGCGGCTATGGCACGCGGCTCTTCACGCAGGTCTCGCCGCGCGATTCCTTCGCCGCCGAATTCACGCCACCGCGCGCGGGGACGTATCCGTATCACACGCACTTCAATGACCGCGGCCAGATGCTCGCGGGGTTGTATGGCGCGTTGCTCGTCACCGACGGGCCCCGCGATCTCGCGCACGATCATCTCGTGGTGATTGGCGGCGCCGGTCCCTGGGTTGAACGGTTCTTCGAAAGCCCGTACGGCGTGGTCAACGGCAGCCCGACCCCCGCACCGCTCACGCTCACCGCGGGGGAAACCCATCGGCTGCGGGTCGTGATGCTGCATCCCGATTGGACCGTCACTGTGCGCCTGCGCAGCGAGTCCCCCACGGCGCAGAGCACCGGCCGCTGGACCCCGATCGCCAAGGATGGCGCCGATCTCCCGGTGGCGCTGCGTGTGCCGACACTGGCGCAGACCCGCATGGGGCCCGGGCAGACCGCCGACTTTACCTTCACGCCCCCGATGCCGGGCGAGTGGGTGCTGGATGTACTCGCCGATGATGGGGGGTGGCACGCGGTGCAGCGACTGACGGTCACCAAACCGACGCCGCGGACGGGAGCGCGCCCGCGGCCGCAGTGAGGGCACGCCGCGTGCGCCGCGGCGTGTCTGTCGCTCAGAATCAGTCCACCGGCAGATGGCGCTCGGTGCCGAGTACCGTTTCCGCGCGCCGTGAGCGAACGAGCGGATAGAGCAGCTGGTGATACCAGCGCTCCGACCCGTGCCGTCGGTCGTCCTTGAGGCCGTATGCCGGCGGATACTGGCGGGTGATGCGCGAGGTGCCAAGCAGCACATCCCACAGAAACAGCAGGTTGCCGTAGTTGCCCTGATAGAGGCCGATGCCGTCATCCTGCGTGAGCGCATGATGCGCGAAGTGCGTGGCCGGCGTGGAGATCGTGCGCTCCACGACCCACGCCAGGGGGTGCAACCATCGATAGCGATACAACCAGCGATCCCATCGGATGGCTGAATGCGCGCCGATGATGACCAGCAGCTTCACCACGCTGTACCACACGAACGTCCAGCCGAAGCCCAGATAAAGCAGCGCGCCGCTGAGCCACAGGCCGGGCATCATCGCGTAGTAGAACAGATTGTTCCGGTACACCACCCGCACGCTCATGTAGGCCGCCGAGTGATGGGCGCGGTGCAGGGGCCACATCACCGAGGTATGCGAGAGGCGGTGCCACCAGTACTGGGTGAAGTCGTCCGCAACAAGCAGGACGAGCACCATGGCCCACGCCGGCCAGTCGGCCCAGGCGTCGCGCATCGTTGGCATCCACCAGGCGCAGAGCGCGCGCGACGCGGCGAACACACTGCCCGAAACGATCGGGAACATGATCCCAACGGCCACATCAAGTCGGTTGTCTTCGCGTCCCGCCTCGGGCGCAAAGAACTTGCCGATGGCCACCTCGGCGAGCCCGAACAGCAGAAAGATGCCCGTGACGCTGAGCAATTGCACCGTTTGCAGATCAGGCGTCATGCGGCACCATCCGGTTGGTGGATGTCATCGTGATCTCAGCGGGACGACGTCGCCGCGACGTGCACTTCGCGTCCCCGCACCACCGTGCGCCGAACCTTCGCCTGCAGCAGCCGCGCCGGAGGGATCGAGAGAATGTCCTCGGACAGTTCCACGAAGTCGGCAAGCATGCCGGCGCGCAGCACCCCGAGTTCGGTCTCGCGAAACGCCGCGTACGCCGCGTCGCGCGTGTAGTGGCGGAGCGCCGCCTCCACACTGATGCGCCCGGCGGGATACCATCCGCCCGCCGGCGTCCCCTGCGGGGTCATGCGCGTGACGGCCGTGTAGATGCCGAGCATCGGATCCATCGAAAACACCGGATAGTCGCTGCCGAACGCCTGCACGGCGCCAGCGTCGTCGAACTGCCGGAAGTTGTTCGAGCGCGCCGCGCGCGTGGGGCCGAGGAGCGGCGCGTAGTTGGTGAGCGTGGTGACATCGGGCGTGGCGAAGATCGCCTGCGTGCTCGCGATGACCCCCAGCGCCTTGAAGCGCGGCACGTCGCGCGGGTCAGGGACTTCGATGTGCTCCACCCGATGACGGCGACCGCTCGTCTTGTTGCGCGCCGCCGCCACCCCATAGGCGTCAAGCGCCAGACGGATGGCCTTGTCGCCGATCGCATGCAGCTCGACCTGCAGACCGGCGCTGTCGTAGCGCGCCACGGTGCCGTTGACCGTCGCCGCCGGCCAGAACGGGAGTCCGGTGGCATCGGTCCCGGCGTAGGGCTCGAGCATCGCGGCGGTCTTGGCATCGACGGTGCCGTCGAGCATCCCCTTCGCGATCCCAAAGCGCAGCAGCGGGCCGCGGGTGCTGTCCGACAGCGCGCGATAGCGACGCAGCTCGGCGGCGGTGACGGTCGGCTTGAAGGGGAGCGCCTGCCGCCAACGCAGACGCAGCGTGTCGGCGGCCGCGGCCGCCTGCAGGAGCGACACGACCACATCGGTGGGCTCGCGCGGACTCGCCTCCTGCACGAAGGTGAGCCCGAGGGCCGTCGCTTTGCGCGTTTCGTCGTCGATACGCCGGGCGATGTCGGCGCGCGTCGGGGGCGGAATGATGCGGCTCACGAGGCCGCTGGCGCCTTCCTTGAGCAGCCCGGTGGGCACTCCGCCCGCTTCCCGCTCGATCACCCCGCGCGGCGGATCGGCCGTGGCGGCGGTGAGCGCCGCGCGCCGCAGCGCTTCACTGTTCACCAGTGCCTGATGCCCATCGCGATCGGTGAGATAGACCGGCCGGTTGGGAAACGCCGCGTCGAGATAGCGCTTGTGCGCGGCATTGCCCGGGAAGTCACTGGGCGTCCAGCCGCGCCCGCGCAGCCACTGCCCGGCCGGCAACCGCTGCGCCGCGCGCCGGAGCCGCGCCACGATGGAGTCGGGTGAGCCAGCGTCGGTGAGATCGACCGCGGCATTCGACGACAGGTGCCAGTGACTGTCGATGAATCCCGGGACGACCCGATGGCCCTGGAGATCCACCACCCGCGTATTCGCGGCGGCGAGCGCCCGGACCGCGCTGTCGCTGCCCACGCGGATCAGGCGCCCGCCCTGCACCGCCAGCGCGGTCGCGGCCGGCTGCGCCGGATCACCGGTCCAGATACGACCGTTCACGTAGATGGCATCCGCGACGGCATCGGCCGACTGGGCGCGGAGCGCGGACGCGGCGAGCAGCAGGGGAATCAGCGCACGGGTCATGGCGCTATGCTGCGAGTTCGGGCTGTCGTCCGCAAGCCAACGGCGGCAAGTTGTGCAGCATCGCTTCCCGCTTGGAGTCCTGGCCATGCTGATCGTTCATGTGCACGTCCACGTGCGCCCCGAATTCATCGACGCCTTCCAGGCGGCGAGCCTCGACAACGCCCGCCACAGCGTGCAGGAACCGGGCATCGCCCGCTTCGACGTGCTGCAGCAGCTCGACGACCCGGCGCGCTTCATGCTGATCGAGGTGTACCGCACCGAAGACGCGCCGGCCGCCCACAAGGCGATGGCGCACTACGCGCGGTGGCGTGATGCCGTCGAGCCGATGATGGCCGAGCCGCGGCGCAGCGTGAAGCTGCGCGCGCACTTTCCGGGGCCACTGGGCTTTGAGATGCTCGAGCGGCCCGCGGCGCCGACGGTTTCTCGTGCCGACTGATCGATCGTGAACTGATCACATCCAAGCGATCCGAGGGAACCCAAGGCAACCGCGATGCGACACGCGGGTGCCTCGGAAATCGTGGATGCCTTGGATGAAATCAGTTCAACCAACCCTGTCTCACCCCCGAACGCCTGCTGCCATGCGCCGTGTCACTGTCCTCGCCCTGCTTGGTCTGCTGCATTCCGCGGCCCACGCGCAAGCGCGCCCGCAGACCAGCCCCGTCGAAGTCACGGAGGCCAGCATCACCGACTTGCAGGCGGCACTCAGCGCCAAGCGCACGACGAGTGTGGCGCTCGTCGATCAGTATCTCGCCCGCATCCGGGCCTATGATCATGCGGGTCCCGCACTGAATGCGATCATCCGGGTGAACCCCAAGGCGCGCGCAGAAGCGGCGGCGCTGGATGCCGAGCGCAAGGCGGGGAAGGTGCGCGGGCCGCTGCATGGCATTCCGATCATTCTCAAGGACAACTACGACACCGGCGACCTCCCCACGACGGCCGGATCGCTCGCGCTCGCGAACAGCCGTCCGGCGAAGGACGGGTTCGTGGTGCAGCAGCTGCGCGCGGCGGGCGCGATCGTGCTGGCCAAGTCGAACATGCACGAACTGGCCGCCGGCATCACGAGCATCAGCTCGCTCGGCGGGCAGACGCGCAATCCGTATGATCCGGCGCGCTGTCCCGGGGGCTCGAGTGGCGGGACAGGCGCGGCGATTGCGGCGAGCTTTGCGGCGGTGGGGTGGGGCAGCGACACCTGTGGCTCCATTCGCATCCCGAGTGCCTTCGGTGCGCTCTTTGGCCTCCGCCCCACGATCGGGATGGTGAGCCGCACAGGCATCGTGCCGCTTTCGCACACGCAGGACATCGGCGGGCCGCTCGCACGCACCATGACGGACCTCGCCATCGCGCTCGACGCCACGGTGGGCTTCGACCCGAGCGATACGACCACGCGCGCGATTCGCGACAAGCGCCCGCGCTTTCAGGCGGCGCTCGATAAGGACGCACTCAAGGGCGCGCGACTGGGTGTGCTGCTGCCCTACTTCCGCGATACCGACGCCGAGATTGCCGACAGCATTCGCGCGGCGGTCTCGACGATGCGCGCACGAGGCGCGACCGTGCTGGATGTGGCGATGCCGGAGTTTGATACGCTGCTGGCCAACACGAGCGTGATCAACATGGAGATGAAGAGCGACATCGCCGCCTATCTCGCCGGCGTGCCCAACGCGCCGGTACACAGCATGGGCGAGATCCTCGCGCGCGGGGCGTTCGACAGGGAACTCGAGGTGCGGTTCCGCACCGTGGATACCTTCCCCGCGATCCCCAATCCCGCGCACAGCACCACGCTCGCGCGCCAGCGCGCCCTCCGTATGCGCGTCGAGTTCCTGCTCGACTCCCTCAAGCTTGACGCGCTCGTGTACCCCACGGTGCGGCAGAAGCCGGTGTTCCCCGGACAGGTGCAGGGCGGCAGCACGTGCCCGCTCGGTGCGCAGAGTGGTCTGCCCTCCATCGCCATGCCGGTGGGCTTCACGGCGGATGGACTCCCGGTGAGCGTCGAACTGCTTGGGAAGGGGTTCAGCGATGAGCGGTTGGTGGCGCTCGCCTTCGCCTACGAGCAGACCGGCGCGCGGCGCCGAGCGCCGACCACCACGCCGGCGCTGGTGAACGGGGCGGCACCGGTCATGGCGGGGCGCACGATCATCACCACCCGTGGTGCGGTGCAGGCCACCAGCACGATCACCGTGGACCTGCTGCGCAACGAACTCCGCTGGGAGAGCCGCCTGCGCGCGCCGGGTCCGGGGGCGAATGCCACCGTGGTGCTGATGCGCCGCGGCGGTGGTACGCTTACCGGTCCCGCGTCGAGCACCAGCGGCAGCGCACCGGCGCTCGCGCGCATCACGATCGCCGACAGTGCCACCCGCGTGGTGGCGCGTCTACTCGGTCCGGATGAATCCGTGCACGCCGGCGTTCTCCCGCTCACGGCGGCGGATCGCGACGCCTACGCCGCAGGGCGCCTCAGTGTGCGGCTGGTGACGAATGCGGGAGTGGTGGAGCGACCACTGTCGCCGAGCCGCTAGCGCGTCAGCGGCGACACCCCCACACCGTCCGAGCCCGCCCCCACCGGCAGCGTCTTCACGATGCTGCCGGTTTTCGTATCCACCACCGCCACCTTCGCCACGGCCTTGAGCGTGACGTACGCATACGCGCCATCGCGGGACAGCGCGATCCCCTGCGGCGATGGGTGCTCGCCCTCGGCAGGCAGCACCGCCGGCACGCGGATCGTCGTCCGAATCGTACGCGACGCGACGTCCACCAGATGGATCTGTTCACTCCCCGGGTCGGAGACGACCGCCGTCTTCGCGTCGGGCGTGATCGCGAGGCGATAGGCCATGCCGAAGCCATCGAGCGTCGCGCGCTTCGCGCCGGTGACGCCGTCGAGCACGTAGACCTGATGCGACTCGTTGCCGCCCACCCAGACCTCGCCACCGTCGGGGGTGATCGCGATCCCCTCGATGCGCGCGCCGACTGCGTACGGCGCGCCCACCGTCCGCGTCGGCACATCGATCGCGCTCACGCTCATCGCCACGATATTCGTGGTGAAGGCCCGCCGCCCGTCGCGCGTCAGCATGACCATGTGCGTCGTGGCCTGCTTCGTGGCCATCGTCGAATCGATCGCGCCGGTGGCGAGATCCACCACCAGCAGCCGCTGCGCCCGTTCCCCCGTCACCAGCAGCGAGTGCCCGTCGGGGAGATACGCGAGTCCGTGCGGCCGCTGATTGCCCGCCCCGAGCTCCACGACCCGCGGTGGCGTCATTGGCTTCGTGAGGTCGAACACCGCGAGCGAACTCCCGACCGACTCGCGATTGCCGTAGATCGCGACCACCGCCTGCTTCCCATCGGGTGACACCGCCACTTCATGCGGCCCCGTCCCCACCGGCGTCGTCGCGAGCGTGCGCCCGCTGGCAATGTCCACCAGCGACACCGTGTGCGCGTCCATGTTCGACGCCACCAAGGTGCCACTCGGCGCGCGCTGGGCGCTGGCGACGGAGGAGGCGAGGGCGAGGGCGAGGAGGAGGCGGCGGGGCATTGGGGGGAGTGAGGGGCGTATACGTGAAGCGCATACGTGGGGCGCATACGTGGGGCGCATACGTGGGGCGCATACGTGGGGCGCATACGTGGGGCGCATACGTGGGGCGCATACGTGAAGCGCAACCGCGGTATGTGTGCGCCGTACGTATGCGCGCCACGTATGCGCTCCACGTATGCGCAGTACGTATACGCTGTTCCTATCTCATCGCCGAAGCATACGCCGTCGCAAACTTCGCCGCATCCGCCGCCTTCATTGCGCAGATCCCCACGCGCAGGCCTTCGGGGAGCGGGATCACGAAGACATCGTGCGCCTGCATCTTTTCGCACGTCGCCATCGGGTCGGGGCCGCCGTCGAGCGTCACGAAGAAGCCGCCATCGTACACCGCGCCGGGGAATCCTTCGGCCTTGAGCGCGGCGTCGAGCGCGTTCGCGCGATCGGCCAGCAGCGTGCGCCACTGCGCGTGCTCCACTTCGAGCGCGGCCTGGAGCGCCGGATCCTTCGACAGGCGATTGAGCACACTCATCGGGCCGCGCGCGCAGTTGCTCCACGTGCCGCGGCAGCTCGTGATGAGCGCCGCCTGCAGGGCGGGCTCGTTCGTCCACGGGAACACGAGGGCCCCCGCGCGGGCGCCGTAGAGCGTGTACGCCTTTGACAGGCTCAGACACGCGCCCACCAGCACCTGCCCCTCGCGGCCGAAGGCGGCGTAGTGGTCGAGCGCCTCGCGCACCTGCTGCGGGTCGCGCGCGTAGTCGAGATACGCGAGATCGAGCACGAACGTCACCGGCCCCTGGCTCGACAGATCGCGCAGCATGTCCATCAGCGCCTGTCGGTCGGCGCGCGTGAAGCTGCGCCCGGTGGGGTTATGGCACGGATCGTTGAGCCACACCAGCAGGCGCCCCTGCGCTTCGAGCACATCACGGCAGGTGGCTTCCCAGGCGCCGATGTCGATGCCGGTGTGCACATCGGGATACGGCACCGTCTTGAGCTGCTGCCCGTTTTCGATGGCCAGCGTGCTGTACGGCCCCCAGTACGGGGCCGCCGTGATGACCGTATCGCCGCGCTCGAGGAAGTTCTTGAGCGTCAGCGCCAGCGCGCCGGACCCACCGGGCGACGCGACCCCCACCGTCACCTTGGTGATGTCGGGCCAGTGGCGCTGCACCAGGTTGAGCAGGTACGTCTGATCACCGCCGATCGGTGCATACGGCGCCACCTCGCCGCTCGTCAGCTGCTGCCACTGCCCCATCACGGTATTGAGCACGACCAGTTTGCCCGCGTCGTCGTAGAGCGCGCCAATGGTGGCGTTGATGACGGACGCGCCCTCGGCGATGCGCTTCTGCGCCTTCGCGTTGAGGGTGAAGATCAGGTCATCGCCGGAGAACTCACGGCGGCTGGGCAGCAGGTGAGGCAGCATGCCCTAATTTTAACAACAAACAGCTCGCACAGAGTACACAGGGAACCACAGAGGGCACCAAGGATTGCAGTCCTCGGTGCCCTCTGTGGTTCCTTGTGAGCTCTGTGCGAGCCGTTCGGTGGCCTTGACCGTCAGGACTTATCGCTTGCTCGACGGCGGCACCATGCCCTTCAGGCGCATGTAGGTGACGATGTTGCCATAGTGCTCGCCGTCATGCACCGCATTGAGCGTCAGCGCCGCGATCTTGGTCTGCTTGCCACCAAACATCTCGATGCTGTCGCCGAACTTGGCCGGCGCGAGCGTATACGCCTTGTCGCAGTACGCCGTCGACGCCTTGAGCGCCGCCACCAGGGCGGCCTTCGTCTTGGCCGTCTTTTCGATCGCGTCTTCGGCCGGCACCTTGTCACCCAGCACCGCCGCGCAAATGAGGTTCTGCGTACCGGCCACGTGCCCGATAAGCTGCCCGAACGAGCGCACCTCGGGGGTCGGCTTGAAGCTGTAGTTCGCCTCCGTCACTTCTTCAGCGGCCGCGGTGACGTTGGTGATCATCCCCTTCCAGTTCTCCTTCACCGCCGCCAGGACCGGGTCCTGCGCCTGGGCCGTGAGGGGGGCAGCGGCAAGAACGAGCGCGACAGCAAGCACAGAACGGGACATGAGCGACTCCGGGAAAAGGTGGGATGCCCGCAATTTCGCTGGTCGCGAGGGAATCCGCTGGTTGTACCACCAAACCCAGAACCAACCCACAACCCAGAACCAAAAACCCGAGACCCAGAACTGATCAGTTTTTGGGTCTCGGGCTTTTGGTCGTGGGTTGTGGGTGGGTTGTGGGTTCGTTCTGGGCTTTAGCGGTTGAATTGCAACTCCATCGCCTCCCCCACTCCCAGCCCGTACCACTGCGCCAGCAGGGGGTCGCGGACGGCGCGCACGCGGGCGATGTCGGCATCCGTCAGCACCCGCGTGCGGGGCGGGACAGCTTTGCCGCGCGCGCGCGCGGCGCCGATGAACAGCTCGGCGTGCGCCTCGAACTCGGCGGCCGTCCACACATCGCCCTGCCGGCGATCGCTGTCGAAGAACCCCACGATGAGCTCGACCTCGCGCGCCTCCGCGGGGATCTCGCCCCGCGGCCAGGGCGCGGCAAAGTCGCGGATCTCCCAGCCATCGGCGAGCAGGCCGTAGAAGCCGGCGCCAAAGCCGAGCACGGTTTCGACCGCGTAGTGTGTGAGATCGTGCCCCGGGAAGACCATCGCCGTGGGGCCGTCGAAGCGTTGCCAGGTCGTGCTGCCGTCGCGGCGCGTGCACGTCAGCGACGTGGCATCGGCGTGGCGCTTGAAGCGCAGGAGAAGATCCGCAGCCATGCGATCAATCTACCGCGCCCGCGCGGGCACGCCGTTACCAGTTCTGCCCGAAGGCGACGAGCGCCTTCCACGGCGCGGCCTGATCGACCGGGCGCGTGGCGCCAACGAAGAGGCCGTTACCGAAGAAACGGAGGCCGGCGGTCATCGAGGCGCGAATGCGGCCGGTCGGCTCGGCGACCGGGCGCACCAGCGCCAGCACACGCGGGTCAACGACCGCCAACCCGGCGATGGCGGCGCGCGCCGCGTCACTCGGTGCGTCGGCCCACCCGCTTTGCACGCCAACACTGAGCCCCGGCGCGATCGCGGGCAGGAACAGGGAGCGGCCCAACCGGATCGGATTGCGCAGGAACGGGGACGTGTACTGCAGACTCGCGCGCAGCGCCGCCGCACGCGAGCCGGCGAACTGCTTGTCGTCGTAGTACGGCAGGTTCTGGTACTTGCCGAGCTCGAAGAGCTGCTGCGAGGGAATCACGCCGCCGGTGACGATCCCGACATCGGCCCGCGTGATCGCGACGATCGGGCCGATCGGCCGCCGCGCCGAGAGGCGGAGCTCCGCCCGCTGCCACGTGAGCGTGCCATCGCCGCGTTCGTAGCTGGCCCGTGCACCGACCCCGGGGCGCGCCGACTCGGCCGCGTTGTCCGGATGCCACTCGGCGAGGAACGCGCTCCGCACGTAGCTGCCGGGCGTCACACCACGATTGGGGCGATAGGCCTCGCCCCCGAAGGGCCCGCGCACATACTGGCTGGGCCGGTACCGATCGTCGGCGTACCCCACCTCAGCGCGCAGCAGGGCGCGACGACGGCCGATCTGCCGCACCGCGGCCAGCGTCGCACTGTTGCGCGACACATAGTCGTAGGGATCGAGCGAAAAGAGCGCGCCGAAGGTATTGCCCGAGTCCAACGGCGCGCGGAAGTCATTGGTGATGTCCATCGACCGTCCGCCGCGGGCCTCGAGCTGCCACGGGCCGCGCGTGCGCGTCACCGCGAGGCGCCCACGCACCGTCTGCTCCGCCCACGCGTAGCCGGCGTTGGCGCGCACGACCACACCGGGGGCGAGGTCACGCAGCGCCAGCTTCACGCCGGCGCCGGTATACGCCCCTTCGACGCGATTGAAGTGGAACACGTCTGATGCGCGCGGCGCCGTGAAGTCGAGCCGCGGGGGGCCGGTGGGGCGCATGCGATCGGGCGCGAAGGCATCGAAGTCGTCGCTGTGCAGCCCTTCCGAGATGGCGCCGATCGAGGCGCGCCACCCCCCAAAGCGCGTGAGCGAGTCCGAGGTGGCATAGGTGAGTCGGCGACGCGCCAGCGCGCGCAGCGAGTCGGCCACCGCCATCGTTTCCGCGCTCAGCGTGGTGTCGTTCACCTGCATATCGGCGAACTTCGACACGATGCGCGCCACCGCGCGACCGTCGCCCAGCAGGGGCGACATGGCCTGCAGCTCCAAGCGCTGGCGTGCGGGCAGCCAAAACTTGCCCAGGCGTTCGCCGTTCTCGTAGTCGATGAACGCGATCGCATCGGCGATCGCGCCAGCCAGACCGCGCTTGGGGCCGTTCACGCGCACAAAGGTGCCGCGCAGGCGCACCAGCGTCGCGCGATCGGCGTCGAGCTGCATCTCGCCGTCGAACAGCACGACGTTCTTCGTGAGATCCTTGCGGGGCTGCACGCGCAGCTGCGCAATGTGGATCACGCGATCACCGGCGGTGATGGTGACGACCGTGTCACCGCCGCTGTACGCGTAGTACCCCTCGCGGTCGGTGGCGAGCGGGTGCACGGCGGGAATCGTATCCGCCCCATCGCGGCGCACGCCGGCACGGGCGGCGCGCATCCCCGGCCCCGCGACGCGCCGTCGCGACACACTGTCGGGCGCGCCCTCACGCCGCACGCGTAGCCGATTGCCGTACAGCGACGGGTTGAGCCACCCCGTGCGGAAGATCGACAGCATCGACACGTTGGCGCCGATCTGCTGATTGCGATAGCCGGTCACATGCTGCTCGTACGCGCCGGTGCGATTCCAGCGCAACGTGCTCGCCACCTGCTCTACCGCCGCGACCGCTTCGGTGCCCTCTTCGCGCCGCAGCAGAATGGAGATCTCCGTTTCGGCCGTGGCGCGATAGGAGATGAGATCCGGCGGGAGCGCATTGTTGCGGCTCGCCCGCGCCACCAGATCACGCAGCGCGGGCGCGAGCGGCGGCGGTGCCGACGACGACGCAGACTGTGCGCGCAGGACGGTGCCGCCGAACAGGGCGGCCCCCACAATTGCCAGAAGTCGGAAGTTCGAGAGTCGCATACGCGACGTCGTACGCCCGGCGTCGCGCCAAAGTTGCAGGAACAGTGGCCGCCTACCCTTTGAGCGCTGCGAGCGTTTCCTCGGCAACACTCCAGGCGTGCATCGCCTCGTCGAGCGCTTCCCGCTCGTCGTCGAGTTGCTTGCCCCACTGCGTGGCCTTCTGGATCCCGGCCGGCGTGTCGTAGAGCGTGGGGTCTTCCAGCTTCGCGGTGAGTTCGGCGATGGACGTTTCGAGCGTGCTCACCCGCAGTTCGGCGTCGGCGAGCGCCTTCTCGGCGGCGCGGATCTGTTTCCGGAGGTCACCGGTGGGGGCACCGGAGGATGCGCCGGCCGCCTTCTGACGCGCCGCCTCCGCGCGCTCGCGTTCCTTGCCGACCCGCTCGGCCTCGCGCTGCGCCTCGGCGCGCTGCTGCAGCGCCTCGCTGGCCAACCGCTCCGCGCGCAGCTGCTCCCACTCCACGAACGGGCCGGGGAAGATCTTGAGCTCCTGGCCGCGGAGCTCCCACACCTGCGTTGCGAGCCCGCGCAGCACGGCGCGGTCGTGGCTCACGATGAGCACGCTCCCCTCGTAGCCATCAATCGCATCTTCCAACGCCTCGATGCTTTCGACATCGAGGTGGTTGGTGGGCTCGTCCATGATCAGCAGGTTGTTCGTGGAGAGCGTCAGCAACGCCATGGCCACGCGGGCGCGCTCGCCGCCGGAGAGCGTCCCAATGGTGCGCTGCACCTCATCGCCGCTGTAGCCGTAGCGGCCGAGATGCCCCTGCACCTGCCGCCGCTCCCAGAGCGGGCGCTCATCGGCGATCGCGTCGTAGATCGTCTTGTCGAGCGGCAGATGCGCGAGATCCTGGCGGTAGTACGCCACCGTAGTGCTCTGGCCAACCTTCACGTCACCGGCCAGCGGCGGATGCTCGCCAAGCAACGTCTTGATGAGGGTGCTTTTTCCGGCGCCGTTGGGCCCCACGAGCGCAATGACTTCGCCGCGCTCCATCACCACGGTGACATCACGCACGAGCGTGCGCGGTCCGGTGGGCGAGGGAACACCAACGACCACATCCTTGGCCTCGATCACGCGATCCCCGCTGCGGCTCCCCGATTCGAGCTTGAGCGACATGACAGCATCAGCGCCGATGGGGGCCGACAGGCGCGGCATGCGCGCGAGCAGCTTGCGACGCCCCTTTGCCTGCCGCGTGTTCTGGCCGGCCAGATTGCGCGCGATGTAGTCCATCTCCGACGATATCTTGGCCTGCTGCTTGTCGAACTGGCGCTGCTGCGTGAGTCGGCGCTCTTCCCGCTGCTGCACGAAGCTCTGGTAGCCCCCCGTGTAGAAGAAGGCGGTGCCGCCCTCGAAGTGCAGCACGTGATCGGCAAAGGCGTTGAGAAAGGCGCGATCGTGCGAGATGCACAGGATCGTGCGTTCACTCTCGGCGAGATGCTGTTCGAGCCACGCCGTGGTTTCGAGATCGAGGTGGTTGGTGGGCTCGTCGAGAATGAGCAGATCAGCCGGCGTGGCGAGCTGCCGCGCGAGCGCAATGCGTCCGCGTTCGCCCCCGGAGAGCGTGCCAATGGTCGTGACACGCGCGAGCGCGGGATCGAACCCCATGCCCTGCAGCATCGCATCCACGCGCGCCGCCATTTCGTAGCCGCCCTCGTGCTGAAAGCGCTCGAGATCGCGGCCGTACTTGGCCATGGCGGCGTCGCTGTGATCGGTCTCAAGGCGCTTGGCCTGTTCTGCCAGCGAGTGCTCGAGTTGCCGCAGTTCGCCAAAGCCGTCGGCGACGATGTCCCAAAGCGGCATCTGCTCGGGGAAGCGCCGATGCTGATCCATAAGCGCCACGCGCAGCCCCGGCATGCGCGCCACCGTCCCCTTGGTGGGCGCCACGTCGCCCGTGATGAGGCGGACGAGCGTGGTCTTGCCGGTGCCGTTGCGTCCGACCACGGCCCAGCGATCGCCGGGCGCGATGGTCATGGTGACGTCGCGGAAGATCTCGGTCGCGCCGAATTCCACGCCAACGTTGCCGATGGAGATGAGCGTCATGCGCGCAGTCTAATCGGCGCTTACGCGGAGCGCGCCGCGGCGCGCTCCCAGCGTGCGTCCAGCGTCGCCGATGCGTCGCGGAGCGCCATGCGCTCCGGCGTCCCCCACTGGTGCACGCGCCGCACGATCCGCCAGGCGGTGAACCAGCGCTGCCATCCCACGGCGAGATCCCCGAAGCGCGGCATGAGCATCACGACGGGGAGCACCCAGAGCGGCGACCAGCCGATCGCCCCGAGCGCGAGCGCACCGGCGATGCCAAGCAGAAGATACCAGACCGCGGCGACATAGAGGCCAGGCACGAAGCGAAGGGCCACCACATCCGCCCGCTCCTTGGCCGCCCGATCCGCCAGCCAGCGGATGATCAGAAAGAGCGGGCCGTGCACCGCCCAGCCGATCAGGGCGGCCGGCAGCCCCATCCAGATCACGATGGTCGGCACCGGCGCCGCCTGCTCGTGCACATCCAGCGCAAAGAGCAGGCGGGCGTGATCCACGGACGACGTCGGAATGCCGCCGGCCTTCGCGACCGCGTTCGCGAGCGCGCGCGCGGCGGCGTGGCACTCGATGGACTCCGGGCTTTCGGCGATCGCGATGGCCGTCGCAGTGGCGACAAACCCCGGCGCCGCACGCACCGGATCACGCGGCGCCCGCCGACCGGCCAGCGCGGCCACCAGCTGGTCGCGACGCTCGGCGGCCTCCCAGGTCGGCGCATTTCGCGTGACCGCCGACACCGCCGCGTGCATGGCGCGCGTCAGCCCGCCCGCGCCGCGCTCGGCGTCGGGCTGGGAGGCGAGCCACCGGCGAACCGAAAAGGGCGCGCCGATCAGGGTGCAGACATCGCTCCCGTAGTGTCTCGGCGCTTCGTATTGGATCCCGAACGGTACGACAGTGACGTCATTTTCTGCGCCAGTATCGATGTACTTTAGGATCATCGACGCGACACCGATCTTGAAATCAGCCAGGGCGCAGGTATCGCGAACGCCGCCCTCGGGAAACGCCCCGACGATCTCACCGGCGGCCAGCGCCGCCGCCACCGCGTCGGTCGCGGCCCGGTTGATCGCCACCACGTCCGCACCGGCCGCCTGCATCTTTCGCATGTCGCGGATCCGGGCGACGGGGATCACCCCAAGCCACTCGTACGTCTTCCGGGACAGCCACGAGGTCGCCGCCGAGATCGTGGCGAGATAGCGAAGCGGCCGGGCGGTGGCCTGATACCCGAGCAGCACATCGGGCAGGTCATTGGGATGGTTGCCGATGAACAGCACCGGTCCATCCGCCGGGATGCGATCGGCGTGCAGCACACAGGTCTCGCGATAGAACCACCCCAGACAGCGCGCCGAGACCCAGCGGATGGCCCGGCGAAACGCGGGCGAGCCAGTCGGGGCGGCGGAGGGGAGGGCGGCGGACATGGTGCATACAATGACGCCCCAGACCGCCGTTTCGTAGTGCCACGCACAGACTCCCGCGGTCGGAGTTCCGCGTAAATCAAGATCTGCCACCGGCATCGCGGCCCGGATAGACTGCCGCCATGACCGCTCCCTCCCCTGACGCACTCGCGCCCGCGCTCATTGCGCGCGTCGCGACCGAACTCTCGCTGAACCCGCAGCAGGTTCAGCGCACTCTGACCCTTTTTGCCGAGGGGGCCACGCTCCCCTTCATCGCGCGCTACCGCAAGGAAGTCACTGGCGGGCTCGACGAGGTGCAGCTCCGCGATGTGCGTGAGCGCGCCGAGTACCTGCAGGAAATGGAGGACCGCCGCGCCGCCATCCTCAAGAGCATCGAGGAGCAGGGCAAGCTCGACGACGCGCTCAAGGCCGCGATCCTCAAGGCCGACACCAAGCAGGCGCTCGAAGACCTCTACCTGCCTTTCAAGCCGAAGCGCCGCACGCGCGCGATGATCGCTCGCGAGCGCGGGCTCGGTCCGCTGGCCGAGGCGCTGTGGGATGGCACGCTCGGTGATGCCGACATCGCCGCGAAGGCGGCGGAGTTCGTCCTCCCCGAGGTGGACGGCAAGCCCAGCGAAGTCCCCTCCGCCGAGGCGGCACTGCAGGGCGCGCGGGATATCCTCGCCGAACAGATCGCCGAAGACGCGGTCGTGCGCGGCTGGGTGCGTGAAGTCACGCGCGCCAAGGGGGTGGTCAAGAGCAGCGTGATCGCCGAGAAGAAGAGCGACGAATCGAAGTTCAAGGACTACTTCGAGTTCTCCGAAGCGCTCGGCACGATTCCGAGCCATCGCATGCTCGCGATCCGCCGCGGCGAAACCGAGGGCGAGCTGTTGTGGCGCGTGGAAGCGCCCGTCGAGGAGATCAATGCCCGCCTCGCCGGCGAGGTGATCGGCTCACGCAAGGCGGTGCAGCAGCTCACGCTCGTGGCGGCCGACGCCTACAAGCGTCTGCTGGCGCCCACCATCGAAGTGGAACTGCGCGTCGAGCTCAAGACGCGCGCCGACGACGAGGCGATCACGATCTTCGGCCGCAATCTCGAGCAGCTGCTGCTCGCGAGCCCGGCGGGAGAGAAGAAGGTCATCGGCCTCGACCCGGGGTTCCGTACCGGTGTGAAGGTCGCGGTGGTGAGTGCCACGGGCGCGCTCGTGCACACGGATACGCTCTATCTCCATCAGGAAGACCGCTTCGCCGGGGCCATTCGCGCCATGGTCGAGCGCTTCACGCCGGAACTCATCGCGATCGGCAACGGCACCGCGAGCCGCGAAACGGAGACGCTCACCAAGGCCGCACTGCGCGAGATGGATGCACCGCGCCCGCAGGTGGTGGTGGTGAATGAAGCCGGCGCCTCGGTGTACAGCGCGAGCGATCTGGCGCGCGCCGAGTTCCCCGAGCTTGACGTCTCGCTGCGCGGCGCCGTGAGCATCGCGCGCCGCCTGCAGGATCCGCTCGCTGAGCTGGTGAAGATCGACCCCAAGAGTATCGGCGTGGGGCAGTATCAGCACGACGTGAATCAGACGAAGCTCAAGCAGCGTCTCGATGAAACCGTGGAGAGCGCGGTAAATCGCGTGGGCGTGGAAGTGAACACGGCGTCGGCGGCACTGCTGGGCTACGTGGCCGGCATCGGCCCCAGTCTCGCTCAGGCCATCGTCACGCTGCGCGACAAGAAGGGCGGCTTTGGCTCCCGGAAGGATCTCACCGAAGTGCCGCGCCTCGGCGCGAAGGCGTTCGAGCAGGCCGCGGGCTTCTTGCGCGTGCGCGGCGGGGCGCATCCGCTCGACGCGAGCGCCGTGCACCCGGAGCGCTACACGCTCGTGGAGCGCATGGCGCAGGATCTCGGCGTTGATGTGCGCGAGCTGATCGGCAATGAGGCGCTGGTGGATCGCATCGAGCTCGCGAAGTACGTGAGCGGCGATGTCGGCATGCCCACGCTGCGCGACATCGTGGCGGAACTCAAGAAGCCGGGGCGCGACCCGCGCGCGGCGTTCGAACCGCCCGCCTTCCGCGATGATATTCAGAAGCCGAGCGACCTGCTCCCGGGGATGGTGCTCGAGGGCGTCGTGACGAACATCGTGGCCTTCGGTGCGTTCGTGGACATCGGCGTGCATCAGGATGGGCTCGTGCACGTGAGCCAGCTCGCCGACCGCTACATCAAGGATCCGAACGACGCGGTGAAGGTGGGGCAGAAGGTGAAGGTCACCGTGCAGAGCATCGACCTGCCGCGGAACCGCATCGCGCTCTCCATGCGCAGCGACGGCGGCACCGAGGGCGCCAAGCGCGCCACGGGTGAGGGCGGCACCCGGCGGGATGTGCAGCAGAACAACCAGCAGCAGCAGCCCAACCGCCTGAAGGGCGGCTTCAAGCCCGCCGCCAAGCCGTTCGTGCCGACCAAGGGCGCGATTGCCCCCAACGGCATCCGGTTCAAGTAGGCAAACGGCCCTTCATCCGTGTAATCCGTGGCCACTCTATTGGTTTGCCACGGATTGCACGGAAACGCACGGTCCGTTCAGTGCGAGATTGGGGAGTGTTGTGGGGGGCTTGAGAGCAGCGCCTTCCCGGCTGCACTTTCTGGCATGACTCACGATTACGCGTCGTTGCTCCAGTTCATTCTGGCTGGCTATTCGCTCTCGCCCCATGGCTACCACGGGGTGGTGCACTGGGCCCGCGTGCTCGAGAACGGGCACGCGGTGGCCAACGAGAATGGGGCCGACCATGAGGTGGTCACGCTCTTTGCGCTCTTCCACGACGCGCGCCGCGTGAACGACGACCACGATCCGGGGCATGGGCAGCGCGGCGGCGACCTCGCCCACAGCCTGCGGGGGACGCTGATCCACCTCGACGACCAGCGCTTCGACCTGCTCTACGAGGCGTGCCGGCGGCACACCGACGGCGAGACCGAGGCCGACGCGACCATTCAGGCCTGCTGGGACGCCGACCGACTGGATCTGGGGCGGGTGGGGATCACCCCATTGCCCCACCTGCTCTGCACCGACACCGCCCGGCGCATCGTGCCCTGGGCCCATGAGCGAGCGCGCCGGAACCATGTGCCGGACGCGCTCATGACGCAGTGGGGGTGGGAGGCCCGCCCGCTTCGATAGCCACGCGCGCGCCGCGATTGCTTATGTTTCGGGGTTGCTCACGAATCACCCCCTGCCCCGGACGGCTCGCCGATGATCCCTCTCGCCCTTATGCGTCGCTTCGAGCTCGACGTACAGGGTCGCGGAGAGGCCTTCGCGAACGCCGACGCCATCCAGCTCCGCGAGACCAGCACCGAGCTGCTCGACGGCACCGTGCAGGGCAAGACCGGGAGCTACGAGGTCCGCGTACACGCCATTCCGGGGCTCCTGCGCCTGCGCTGCAGCTGCCCGCACGCCACCGAGCACGGGACCTGTAAGCACCTCTGGGCGCTCCTCCGCTTCGCCGATCGCGAAAAGCTCCTGCAGCCGCTGCTCGATACCGCCGGCGTCATTGCGCGCTTTGGCTTTGAGCAGGGTGGCGGCGACGCCGAGCAGGAGGAAACCGGGCCGGCCTGGCAGCAGCCGCTCCGCGAAATGCAGTGGCAGCTCCAGCTCGCCGATCCGCCGGGCACCGCACGCGCCGCCACCGGCCTCCCTTCCGATCGTCGGCTGCTCTACCTCGTCGATCTCGACGCGAGTGCACGGGCCGAAGCGTTGAAGGTCGAGGTGGGCACCGAACGCAAGGATCGCGACGGCACCTGGGGCGACGTCCGTCGCTACCACTTCTCCGCCGCGGCGTGGTTCAATGCGCCCGATGCCATCGATCGGCAGATCGCCGAGATGCTCATTGGCGCGCATGAAGAGGAGGGGATCACCGGCATGCCCGCCGGCGGGTTCGCCATTCGCCCGCGTGCCTTCGGCACGACGCTGCGCATGATCTGCGAAACCGGGCGCGCGCGTGTGCGCAGCAGTGATCGCGCGATCGACGGCCGGCTCGTGAAGTGGGACGACGGCGCGCCGTGGAAACTGCAGCTCCGCGTCGAGATGGAAGTCGATGCGACGTACTCGCTCAGCGGTACCCTCACGCGCGACCGCGCCACGGTGTACTTCGATCAGGTGAAGTGGCTGCATGGTTCCGGTCTCGTGCTGATCGCCGATTCCTCGAGCAACGGCACCGGCCCCCTGTCGCTCGCGCGCTGCGAACACGCCGGCGCCTGGCCGCTCGCCATGGCGATGCGCGGCACCGGCTCGCTGTCGCTCGGCGCCGATCCGTCGAGCTTCCTGGAGCAGTTCCACCGACTCCCCAAGGTGCCGCCGATCTCGTTGCCCAAAGGCGATGAGCTCGATTCGGTGGACATCACGCCGGTCCCGGTCCTGCAGATCAGCCGCGAGATGGGCGGCTGGCGCCAGGCACCGGCGGCACTCGTGCTGCGCTTCCGCTACGGCCATGCCGTGGTGGAGCCGAGCTCGCGCGCGCCGACCTGCTTTGATCGCACCGCGAGTGTGCTCTACCGGCGCAACACGATGTTCGAGCGATCGGCCCGCGCGCGGTTGCTGGGGCTGGGCGCCCGCGAAGACTGGATGGCGCGCAAAAGCCGCGATGCGTTCCTCGTGCCGCCCACGCATGTGGCCGATCTCGCCGGCGCCCTCGCCGCCGACGGGTGGGAAGTGCAGCTCGATGGCCGCACCTTCTTTGCCGCCGATCCGCTCGCCGTGCGCATTCGCACCGAAGCCAATGCGTTCGATCTCACGGGCAGTGTGAACTTCGGCCCGCATGTCGTGGGGCTGCCGGCGCTGTTCGATGCGGTGCAACGACAGGAAGAACTCATCGATCTGGGCGATGGCGCTGTTGGGCTGATTCCCGCCGATGCGCTCTCGCGGCTCCGCATGCTCATGGCGTTGGGCGACCGCACGCGCGACAAGGTGCGTTTCGGACGCGCGCAGCTGCTGCTGCTGGATGCCCTGCTCGAGCAGATCCCGCAGGTCGATGTGGACGAGCAGCTCGCGCAGGCCCGCGCTCAGCTGCGTGCGTTCACCGGTATCGGCACACCCGAAGCACCCTCCGGCTTTGTCGGCGAGCTGCGGCACTACCAGAAGGAAGGCCTCGGCTGGTTCGACTTCCTGCGGCGCTTCGGCCTGGGTGGCTGTCTCGCCGACGACATGGGCCTCGGCAAGACGATTCAGGTGCTCGCGCTGCTCGAAGAGCGGCGCGTCGAGAAGCGTGGCCTGTCGCTGCTTGTCGTCCCGCGCTCGCTCGTCTTCAACTGGAAGCGCGAAGCCGAGCGGTTTGTGCCGCAGCTCCGCATGCTGGACTTGAGTGGCGCCGATCGCGAAGTGAGCGCGCTCGACGCCGAGACCGCCGACGTGGTCATCACGACCTACGGCACGCTGCGGCGCGATATCCAGCAGCTCGGCGCGCGCGAGTTCGACTACGTCGTGCTCGACGAGGCGCAGGCGATCAAGAACGCCAGCACCGCCACCGCGAAGGCGGCGCGCCTGCTGCGCGCCCACCATCGGCTCGCCCTCTCCGGCACGCCCATCGAGAATCGCATCGAGGAACTCTGGAGCCTCTTCGAGTTCCTCAACCCCGGCATGCTCGGCGCGGCCACGCGCTTCAGCACCATCGTGCGCGGCGCCGAAGCCGTGGACGGTGAGCCAGTGCGCGACGCCGATGCCGTGCTCGCGCGGGCGCTGCGCCCGGTGATTCTGCGCCGCACCAAGGCGATGGTGGCCCCGGAGCTTCCGCAGCGCATCGAGCAGACCCTCGAGGTGGAGCTCGAACCCAAGCAGCGCGCGTACTACGAGATGCTGCGGCGGCAGTATCTCTCGAGCGTCATGGCCGAAGTCGACAAGAACGGCATCGGCAAGGCGCGGCTGCACATTCTCGAGGCGCTCCTGCGCCTGCGCCAGGCGGCGTGTCATCCGGCGCTGGTGGAGAGCGGCAAGTTCGGCCTGCCGAGCGCGAAGCTCGATGCGGTCGTGCCCGCCATTCAGGAAGTCGTGAGCGAAGGGCACAAGATTCTCGTCTTCTCGCAGTTCACGAGCTTCCTGAGCCTGCTGCGCGAGCGGCTCGACGCCGAGAAGATCGGCTACGAGTATCTCGACGGGCGCACCCGCGATCGGCAGGCACGCGTCGAGCGCTTCCAGAGCACCGACGGGCCGCCGGTGTTCCTCATCTCGCTCAAGGCCGGTGGGCACGGGCTCAATCTCACCGCCGCCGAGTACGTGTATCTGCTCGATCCGTGGTGGAACCCGGCCGTTGAAGCACAGGCCATCGACCGCGCGCATCGCATTGGCCAGACGCAGCAGGTCATGGCCACGCGTGTGGTGGCGCGTGACACCATCGAATCGAAGATTCTCGAACTGCAGGCGAGCAAGCGCGCGCTCGCCGACGCCATCCTGACCGAAGACAAGGGTGGGCTCACGGGGATCGGGCGCGCCGAACTCGAACTGCTGCTCGGCTAGCGCATGGCGAGCATGGGCCCCCGTCTCAAGCGGCTGCAGGCGTTCCACGCCACCCGCGACCCCGAGCGGGTGCAGCGCAAGCTCGCGCGCATGCGGCGCGATCCGTTCGCCTTTCTGCGCGGCACCAACGTGCTCTTCCAGGAAGACTGGGCGCTTGGGGCCGGCCTGCTCAAGAAGGGACCACTCGCCTGGCAGTGCGGCGATCTGCACGCCGAGAATGTGGGCTCATTCCGCGGCGGCAATCGGTTGACGTACTTCGATCTCACCGATTTTGACGACGCGGTCCTCGCGCCCGTGCTGCTCGATATCACGCGCCTCTGCACCAGCGTGCTGGTCGCCGCCGATCTGCACACCGAGCAGGTGGCGGGCGGGTTCGATGGCCGCGCGATGGCCGCACACCTGCTGGCGACCTATCGCGCCACGCTGGCCGAGGGGAAGGCGTGGTGGATTGAGCGGGGGATCGCGACGGGTCTCGTGCGCGACCTGCTGCGCAATCTGCGGGAACGCTCACGTCGCGAGTTTCTCGAGACGCGCGCACGTCTGGCCAAGCGCCAACTGCGGGTGCGTGGCGTACACGCGTTGCCGGCCCCCGACGAAGAACGGGCACGCGTGGCCGCGGCCGTCCAGGAGGCGCTCGCGGCCACGGCGCCCGATCTGGTGGTGCACGATGTCGCGCGCCGCATTGCCGGTAACGGCAGTCTGGGCGTCCCGCGGTGGGTGCTGCTGGTGGAGCACGCGGTGCCGGATGCGCGCTTCGCGCTGCTCGATGCGAAGATCCCCGCGCCGTCGCCCGCGGTGATGCATGCGCCGGTGCAACCGGAATGGCCCAACGAGGCCACCCGCGTCGTCACCGTGCAACGCCTCATGCAGGCGGCGCCGCCGGCGCTGCATCATGTGGTGCCGTTCGGCGAGAAGGCGCTCGTGCTGCGCGAACTCCAGCCCAGTGAAGATCGCGTGCGGTTGGACGTCGCGATGGCCCGCCCGCGCGCCGTGCGCAAGCTCCTCGAGCAGATGGCGCAACTGCTCGCCTGGGGGCAGCTGCGCGCCAGCGGCTGGTACGGCGCCAGCGGCGGCGATGCGCTGCAGCAGTTCGCCCAGCGCGACGACTGGGAGGGCGAGGTGATTGCCTACGCCGTCCGCGCGGCGACGACGAACCGGCAGGATTGGCAGGCGTTCTGCGATAACCTGCCGTAAGCGGCCGCCGCTCGATCGTCCCCGTTCCCCCGAATCCCCGACGAGCTTTTCTGAACAGCTCGTCGGGGTCACGGGGGAGCGGAGAGAGCGTACCTTACTCCCGCACCACCCACTCCCCGCGCACGCCGTAGCGCTCGAGACGGCGATAGAGCGTACTGCGCGTGATGCCGAGTGTGCGCGCCGCCTCGAGCATGGTGCGCGCGGTGCGTACCGCCATGAGCGTGCGTTCGCGCTCGGCGTCCACCGGCGCATCGCGGGGCGGCTCCGGTCGCCGCTCGGCCGGCCGCGCGGCACGGCGCACATGCTCCGGCAGGTCGGCCGCACTGAGCGAGAGGCCCGGCGCCATCGCCACCGCGCGGCGGAGCACGTTCTCCAGTTCGCGCACATTCCCCGGCCAGTGATACGCCGAGAGCGCGGCGACGGCATCCGGGAGCAGCGTGCACGGCGGTTTGCCAAGCGCCACGCAGGTGGCGGCCACGAAGCTGCGCGCAAGCAACGCCACGTCGCCGGCGCGTTCGCGCAGCGGCGGCAGCTCGAGACGCAGGACGTCGAGGCGATAGAACAGATCCTCGCGCAGCGAGCCGTCGGCGAGTGACGCCGCGATGGGGCGGTTGGTCGCCGCGATGACGCGCACATTCACCCGCCGTCGCTGCGTGCTCCCGACCGCCGTGACTTCGCCCTCCTGCAGCACACGCAACAGCGCCGCCTGCGCCGCCGGCGTGAGCTCGGCGATCTCGTCGAGAAACAGTGTGCCGCCCTCGGCGGCCACCACGTATCCCGCATGGCCTTCGCGGCGCGCGCCGGAGAAGGCGCCACCGACATAGCCGAAGAGTTCCGCCTCCAGCAGGTCACGCGGCAAGGCGGCACAGTTCACGGCCACAAACGGCAGCGCACGCCGCGCACTCGCCCCGTGAATCGCCTGAGCAAACAGCTCCTTGCCGGTACCGCTTTCGCCGGTGATGAACACCGGGAGGGCGTTGCTCGCCGCGATCTCGGCGACACGGCTCGCGGCCGCCAGCGCTGCGCTGTTCCCCACGAGGTCGGCAAAGGCATAGCGCGTCTGCGCTCCATCGCGCACCGCGGTCGGCGTTGGTTCCGCGCGCGACTCACGCAGCAGATCGCGCGCCACGTCGCGCGCCACGCCGCGCACCAGCTCCCGGCGCGAGCCCATCTCGCTGGCCGTGCGCGAGAAGCGCACCACCGCACCGATCGGCGTGATCCCATCACACACCACCTGGGCCGTCGCGGCGCGCGCGAGCGGGTCGCTCAGATCGCGGGCGCCAAGCTCAACGGGCCATGGGTCACGCGTCGCCTGCATGACATGCACCACCAGGCGACGGAAGGAATCCGGCAGCAGCCCCTGCGCCTTGATCACCTCGGGCACGTTCCCCTGCGCAAAGAGCACCGTCCCCGCGCGGTCGATGGCCACGAAGCCATCACCCGCGTGGCGCGACGACAGCTCGAGCAGTTTGTGCACCACGAGATAGCGCCGCTCCACATCGCGCGCCGCGAGCATCTGCTCCACCGCGACGCCCAGCGCCACGATCAGATCGAGCGTGTGCGGATGGGCCACATCGCGCGGCCCCGAGATATCGAGCGCACCCAGCACGCGCCCGGTGACCTGATCGCGCAATGGCACCGCGGCGCAGGGCCACTGCTGCCAGTTTTCGCAGAAATGTTCGGCGCCCACGATGTGCACCGGCGCGCGTGTCGCGAGCGCGGTGCCCGGCCCATTGGTGCCCACCATCGCTTCGTGCCAGCAGCCACCCGGGCGGAAGTTGATCTCGGCCAGGCCATCCGGCGCGCGCGGATCGCCGTCAGCGTGCACCATGCGGCCATCGGCGTCGAACATGGTGAGCACATGGCCCACCCCGTAGCTGCCATGCAGCTGCGTGACCGCGCGTGCGGCCATCGGCAGCCAATCGAGTCGCTGGCGTGTTGAGAACAGATCGTCGCTCTCGAGTACCATCGGGGCCACCCGCAGATCAGGGCGAACGGCCGCCTCCTGCGACCGATGCCACGAGCGGCGGACCACCGACCGGACGCGCTCGGGGGTGAGGCCCCCGGTCACGGCCAGCTCCCACTCCTGCGCCGTAAGGCGTTGAGCGTCGCGATCGAACGGCGGCGGGGGAGACGGTGGGGCGGGGACCCCGTCGCCGCTGGGTGGGAGAGCGGCCATGGGCGCAATGTTCGGGACGGACCGCTGTCGCGCCATCGGGGAGATACCGGACACCGATGCGACAAATGTCGCGCGACGCCTGTCGCGCCTCGGCACGGCAGAAGTTTCCGCGCGGGCGTCGGAAACCATTACAGGGCAACGCATTTCAACGACTCTGACCCATTGGTACGCGCGATGCCTTTGGTAGGCGCACCGGCACATGGGAAATCACGCACCGTCTTTCGACACCGCGTGAACAGGGCGGGGCCGGCCGGTCCGCCGGCCCCGCCCCCATGTCGCCTCCTGCCTCCCTGCTGTGCCGCGCCTCCCACCTGGCCCCTCCCGCCTGACTCCTGCAGGCATGGGCCGCCCCCACCCACGAGGTCTCGTCATGTCCGCCACGCTCCCCCCGGAATCCGGCTCCGCCACGCTCCCCGATGGTGCGCGCTCGTACGCCATCACGATCCCTATCAAGGCCCGCTACGAGAACTGGATCAACGGGCGGTATGTCGCGCCGGTGCGCGGCCAGTACTTCTCAAACACCACGCCCATTACCGGGCAGCATCTGTGCGAGGTGGCGCGCTCGAGCGCCGAAGATGTGGAGCTCGCGCTCGATGCGGCGCACGCCGCCGCGCCGGGATGGGGGCGCACGCCGGCCGCCCAGCGCGCCATTGTGCTCAACAAGATTGCCGACCGCCTCGAAGCGAACCTCGAAGCCATCGCCGTGATCGAAACGATCGACAACGGCAAGCCGGTGCGTGAAACGATGGCCGCCGACCTTCCGCTCGCGATCGATCACTTCCGCTACTTCGCCGGCTGCCTGCGCTCGCAGGAAGGCACGCTGGGCGAGCTCGATCACGACACCGTCGCCTATCACTATCACGAGCCGCTCGGTGTGGTCGCGCAGATCATTCCGTGGAACTTCCCGCTGCTCATGGCGGCGTGGAAGCTTGCGCCGGCCATTGCCGCCGGCAACGCCGTGGTGCTCAAGCCCGCCGAGCAGACGCCGGTGTCGATCACCGCGTTTGCGGAGCTCATCGCCGATCTGCTGCCGCCGGGCGTGCTCAACATCGTGCACGGCTTTGGCGTGGAAGCCGGCAAGCCGCTCGCGTCGAGCAAGCGCGTGGCCAAGGTGGCGTTCACCGGTGAGACGAGCACCGGCCGGCTGATCATGCAGTACGCCGCCGAGAACCTCATCCCGGTCACGCTGGAGCTGGGCGGCAAGTCGCCGAACATCTTCTTCGCCGACGTCATGCAGGATGATGACGACTACTTCGACAAGGCGCTCGAAGGCTTCACGATGTTCGCGCTCAATCAGGGCGAAGTCTGCACCTGCCCGTCGCGCGCGCTCGTGCAGGAGTCGATCTATGACAAGTTCATGGAGCGCGCGCTCAAGCGCACGCAGCAGGTCAAGCAGGGGCACCCGCTCGACCCGACCACCATGATCGGCGCCCAGGCCTCGGAAGAGCAGCTCAACAAGATCCTGGGCTATCTCGACATCGGCCGCAAGGAAGGCGCCCGGTGCCTCACCGGCGGCAAGCGCGCGCAGCTGGGCGGCGAACTCGCGAAGGGCTTCTACGTGGAGCCGACGGTGTTCGAGGGCAACAACAAGATGCGCATCTTCCAGGAAGAGATCTTTGGCCCGGTCGTGAGCGTCACCACCTTCAAGACCGCCGAAGAAGCGCTGCACATCGCCAACGACTCCCTCTACGGACTCGGCGCCGGCGTCTGGACGCGCGACGGCAATCTGGCGTACCAGATGGGCCGCAACATCAAGGCCGGCCGCGTGTGGACGAACTGCTACCACCTCTACCCCGCGCACGCCGCCTTCGGTGGCTACAAGCAGAGCGGCATCGGCCGCGAGACGCACAGCATGATGCTCGATCATTACCAGCAGACGAAGAATCTGCTGGTGTCGTACAGCCCGAAGGCGCTCGGGTTCTTCTGAGCGCGGGGGTGAACCGATCAGTTCTGGGTCTCGGGTTTTGGGTCGTGGGTGATGGGTTCGCGAACCTACAACCCACAACCAAAAGCCCGAAACCCACAACTGATCAGTTCAAAAACCCCCTACTTCCCCGCCGCCTTCTCCACCGCCGCCAGCACGCGGAGCAGGTTCCCACTCCAGATCTTCGCGATCTCCTGCTCCGTGTAGCCGCGCCGCACCAGCTCGGCCGTCACGTTCGGCGCTTCCGTCGCATTGCGGAAGCCGTCCACACCGCCACCGCCGTCGAAGTCCGAGCTGATGCCAACGTGGTCGATGCCGATGCGCTTCACCACGTAGTCGATGTGGTCCACGAAGTCCTTGACCGTGGCCGGCGGATCGCTCGGGTAGCGACGCGCGGTGATGTCTTCCTGCTTGGCCAGGAACTCATTGCGCTTGTCGTTCGGCAGCGCCTGGATCTGTGCCTGCTGCTCGCGGCGGTTGGTGGCGGTGATGCCGTACTCCTTGCGCAGCTGCTCGTTGGCGGCCGCGCGCGCCTCCTCCCGGGGGATGTCGCGCTTGGGGTCGCACTTCACATAGCTGTTGAACGCCACCAGCTGAATCACGCCGCCATTCTTCTTGAGCGCGTCGAGCTGCTCGTCGTCCATGTTGCGACTGTGATTGCAGATCGCCCGCACGCCGCTGTGGCTGGCCATGATCGGCGCCTTGGTGATCTGCAGCGTCTGCATCATCGATTCCTTCGACGGATGCGACACGTCGATCATCATCCCCAGCCGGTTCATCTCGGCGATCACCTGCCGGCCCAGCGGCGACAGGCCATGATGCAGCCACACGCCGTCGCGTTCACCGGTGTTCGAGTCCGACAGCTGGCTGTGCCCGTTGTGCGCCAGCGACATGTACCGGCCGCCACGATCGTAGAACTTCTTGACGTTCGTGATGTCGCTGCCGATGGGGAAGCCATTCTCGATCCCCATGAAGATCACGCGCTTGCCACTCGTGTGGATCCGCACCGCATCGGCGGCCGTGTACGCGATCTCGGCGCGCGTGGGCGCCAGCTTCTCGGTGAGGCGATGCACCGCCTCGAACTTCTCGATGGCGGCGGCGTTGGCGGCGGCGAAGCCGGCCGAATCCAGATTCGGCGACTGCCCCACGTAGATCGCCAGAAACGCCCCGCCGAGCCCACCCTCATCCATCTTGGCGAGATCGACCTGCGTGCGGGGCAGCTTCGTGGTGTAGTTCGGCTGCGTCTCCGTGAAGTACGCCGGCGAAATGTCCACGTGCGTGTCGAGCGACAGCACACGGGCATGAATCGCCTTGGCGGTGCTCTGCACGACCGCTTCGTCGGTGATCTTCTTCCCCGACTGGGCTGCCGCGGTCGAGGCAGCCAGCAGGGACAACGGGCCCAGCAGGGCCGCGGAACGGAGTCGCATCATGGGCGGAGGGCTGAGGGTGAGTCGTCCGCCAACGTTACGTCCGCCGCCGCACTCCTGCTGAAGCGTTCCAGATGAGAAGCCAACAGCCGCAAAGGGGCACGAAGGACGAGAAGCCACCAACCGCAAAGGATCACGAAGGACCGGAAGGCCACGCAGAACATCCCACACTTCGTGACCTTCCAGCCCTTCGTGCCCCTTTGCGGTAGTTGAGCTGTTGCTTAGGCCTTTCCCAAAGCCGCGGGCGCCGCCGCGCGACCGCTGGCCCCGGCGAGTACCAGCAGCGTCAGCACGTACGGCAGCGCCAGAAAGAGCTGATACGGCACGCCGCTCCACCCCATCGCCTGAAAGAGCGTCTGCAGCGAATTGGCCGCGCCGAACAGCAGCGCGGCGCCCAGCACGCCGAGCGGCTTCCAGCGGCCGAGCACCACGATGGCGATGGCGATGAAGCCGCGTCCGGCGCTCATCCCCTCCACGAAGGTGCCGGCCTGCGCCAGCACGAGCGTGGCACCGGCGAGCCCCGCCATGCCACCGGCAAAGAGCACCGCCAGCGCCTGCGTGCGCCGTGGCGCGATCCCGGCGGCAACGGCCGCGTCGGGATACTCGCCGAGCGCCCGCACCGCGAGCCCGGCATGCGTACGGGCCAGCCACCAGGCGAGCAGCGGGGCGAGCAGCATCACCAGATAGGTGATCACCGGCTGCGCAAAGAGCGCCGCCCCCACCAGCGGCAACGAGGCGAGCCCGGGAATCACCAACGGCCCGGCCGTCGGCGTGGAGAGCGCCACACCCGACGCGCCAAAGAGGGAGCGATAGAGCGTTCCCGTCAGCCCGAGCGAAAAGAGCGTGATCGCCGTGCCGGTGATGATCTGATCGGCCCGCAACCGCACCGTGAAGAAGGCAAAGATCGCCGCGATCAGCACCCCGGCGAGCGCACCCACCACAAAGCCGCCGGCGACGCCGAGCGACGCCGCCGCCACGGTCCCTCCCAGCGCGCCGGCAATGATCGCCCCCTCGAGTCCGATGTTGATCACGCCCGCGCGCTCGCTGATGCACTCGCCCAGCGCCGCCAGCGCGAGCGGCGTGGCGGTGCGCACGGTGGCTTCCAGAAAGCCGGCGCCGATATCGAGCGCGCTCACGCCGCGTCCCCTCCCGCTTCGGCCCGGGCGCGCGTCTGCAGGCGGTCAGCCGACACCACCAGCAGAATGAGCAGGGCTTCTACCACACTCACCACCACGCTCGGCACACCCGCATCGCGCTGCATGGCGTTGGCGCCCGCTTCGAGCGCACCAAAGAGCAGCGCGGTGCCCAGTACGCCCAGTGGATTGAGACGCGCCAGCAGCGCCACCGCGATGGCCGTGTAGCCGTACCCCGGCGAAAAGTTTTCGTATAGCGCGTAGGTCACGCCGGTGTATTCGACCGAGCCAGCGAGTCCCGCCAGGAGCCCGCTGCCAATGAACGCGAGAAGCACCGTGCGCGGCACGACGATCCGCCCCGCCGATTGCGCCGCGAAGGGATTCATCCCCACCGCACGGACGCGGAAGCCGCTCGCCGTATTCGCGAGCCACCACCACACGACAATGGCCACCACCACGAGCAGCGGCACCCCGGCGTGCAGGCGCGTGCCACTCAGCAACACGGGCAAGTGCAGCGGGTCAGGGAGCGTCGTGGACTGCGGATTCACGTGCGTGGGCTCCTGCAACGGCCCACGCACCAGCCATCCCGTGAGATACTGCGCCACGAAGTTCAGCATGATCGTACTGATCACCTCGAGCACGCCAAAACGCAGTCGCAGCACCGCGGCTATGCCGGCCCACGCACCACCGGCTACCGCACCACCAACAAGCAGCACGGGAATGGCCACGAGTGGTGACGCGGAGGCCAGCGGCACCGCGAGCGCCGTGGCCGCCACCGCGCCCACCAGCAGCTGCCCTTCGGCGCCCACATTCAGAATGCCGGCGCGAAACGCCAGCGACACCGCGAGCCCCGCCAGGCCGAGCGGCACGGCGCGCACGAGCGTCGCCGACGTGATGGCATACCACGAGCCAAAGGCGCCGCGCCACAAGGCCGACAACGCCGGCGCCACCGCATGCCCGGTGAGCAGGAGCAGCCCACTCAGCAACAGGAGCGCCACCGCCAGCGTGGCCACGAGCTGGGCGAGCGCGCGCAGACGCGACGCGAAGGCAGATGCGGACGCGGTGGCGGAGGCGCGTGACACCGAACTCATGTCGCGCCGCCCAGCATGGCCCGCCCGACGGCATCCCGGTCCATCGGCACTTCCACACTCCGACCGTCGAACATGGCGTACACGCGGTCGGCCAGCAGCAGCACTTCGTCCAGATCACTGCTGTACACCACGACCGCGGTGCCACCGTCGCGCGCGGTACGCAGCGCGGCCTGCACCGCGGCGGTGGCCTTGAAGTCGAGCCCGCGCGACGGATTCTCCACCACCAGCGCCGCCGGTGCGTCGGCCAGTTCACGCGCCAGCACGAACTTCTGCTGATTGCCCCCCGAGAGCGTCCGCGCCACCGCCGTGGCGCCCGGCGCGCGCACGTCATAGCGGCCCAGCAGCGACGCGGTGGTCTCGCGCAACGCCTCCCACGGCATGCGCCCGCGCCGCGTCACCGCATCGCGCAACGCAAGGTTTTCAAAGAGCGGGGCATCCAGCAGCATCGCATCCCGATGCCGATCTTCGGGCACGAACCCCACCGGCGTTGGGCAGGTCAGCGCGCCGGCACTCGGCGTGAGCCGACCGGCCAGCAGTCGCAGCAGCTCGTGCTGCCCCGACCCTTCCACCGCGGCGATCCCCACGATCTCACCGGCGCGCACCTGCAGCGTCGCCCCGCGGACCCGCTCCACGCCCGCGGCATCGCGCCAGTGCACGTCACGCGCGGCCAGTACCACGTCACCCACCGGCGACGACGCGGCGACGGCGTGCGAGGCCGTCTCACTCAGCGTCTCGAGGACCGGCGTCGCCGCCGTCGCGCTCGTGTTGGCCACCGCCGCCGAGGCGGCCGATGTGGCGCCGCCCAGCATGGCGGATGCCAGTTGCTCCGCCGTGAGTCCGTTGGACGGTGCGGCGAGCGCCACCCGCCCGCGGTGCAGCACGGTGATCGTATCGGCAACCGCGAGGGCATCGCGCAGCTTGTGCGTGATGAGCACCACGGCGTTCCCTTCATCGGCGTAGCGACGCACCCAGCGCAGCAGCTCCTGCGCTTCCTCGGGGGCGAGGACCGCCGTGGGTTCGTCGAGAATGAGCAGGCGCACCTCGCGCGCCAGCGCCTTCACGATCTCGCAGCGCTGCTGTGCACCTACCGGCAGCTGATCGACGCGCGCCTCGGGATCGATCGCCAGGCCGGCCTTGGCGGCCACGGTGCGCACGCGCGTGGCCGCCGCGACAGGATCGAACCGCCCCTGCCCGCCCAGCGCGACATTCTCGGCGACGGTCATCGCCGGCACGAGCGTGAAGTGCTGATGCACCATGCCGATGCCGGCGGCCAACGCATCGGCCGGCGAGCGGAACGTCACCACGTTGCCGTTCCATCGCACCACGCCGGTGGTGGGCGGCAGCGCGCCGAAGGCGATGCGCATCAGCGTCGTTTTGCCGGCGCCGTTCTCTCCCAGGAGCGCGTGCACGCTCCCAGGGCGTACCGTGAGCGACGCGTCCTCGAGCGCGGTCACGGCCCCGAAGCGGCGCGTGATCCCCTCGAGTGCGAGTGTCATGCGCGCGTTACGAGCCGGTGGGCAGGTGCAGGAACGTCCACGGCAACCCGAAGCGCTGCTCCAGCCATTCGCCGAGCGCCTGCACGCCCAAGGTTTCGGTGGCGTAATGGCCGGCATAGACCACGCAGAGGTCGTGCTCGATCGCTTCGACCGTGGTGTGATGTGGCCCTTCCCCCACGATGAGCGTGTCGATGCCGCGTTCGCGCGCTTCGCGCAGCGTGTCGGAGGAGGCGCCGCCGCCGGTGCAGATCGCCCAGCGTTGCGTGGTCCGGCCGTGCGCGGGGATGGAGGTGCGCACGGTGCCGCCGTAGCGCGCGGCAAAGGCGCTCACGCGCGCCACGAGATCGGCCGTGGGCTCGTGCGCCTCGCCCATCACGCCGATGTCGATGGTCTTGAAGCGCGCGAAGCCCCCGCTTGGCGTGAGGTGCAGCGCCTGCGCGAGTCGGGCGTTATTCCCCAGCTGCGGATGCAGGTCGAGCGGCAGATGCGAGCCGTAGACCGCCACATTGCTCGCCAGGAGCGTGTGGTATTTCTCGTAGCTGATGCCGGTGATGGGCTGCGCGCCGCTCCAGAACAGCCCGTGATGCACGATGAGCAGCGACGCGCCGCACAGTGCCGCCTCGGTGATCGCCGCGCGCGACGCATCCACGGCGACCGCCACCCGCTCGACCGTGCCCTGATTCGCGAGCTGCAAACCATTCACCGCCCCCGGATAATCGGGG
Organism: Gemmatimonadaceae bacterium; assembly: GCA_019752115.1. NCBI lineage: Bacteria > Pseudomonadati > Gemmatimonadota > Gemmatimonadia > Gemmatimonadales > Gemmatimonadaceae > Gemmatimonadaceae bacterium. Next base: position 129,880 of record JAIEMN010000020.1, on the reverse strand, counting down.
ACGTCGAACGTGCGCAGCTCGGTGTCGAGCGCCGCGACGAGATCGTGGAGGGGAACAGCGGGCATGACGGGACTCAGTTCGGCTTGATCGGCTTGGCGCTGTCGGTCGCCGCCGTGAGATCCTTGAGCGCCGTGAAGGTGCCGGCCTTGATGAGCGCCCCCACCGAATCCGAGGCCGTGATCGCCGAGGCCGGAATCTTCGCGCGGAGTGCATCGTTCAGTTCGAGGCGCACGACGTCGTCCTTCACGCCGAGATTGATGACGCGTCCGGTGAAGGTCCCCGCCTTCACTTCGCGAGCCGCGAGGAGGAACGCCTTCGGCAGATCGATGACGACGCTGCCCAGGATGACATCGGGTGCGATCGGGTTCTGATTCGCGTTCGTGCCGAAAGCGAACACGCCCTTCTCCTTGGCCGCCTGGAAGATGCCGAGTCCGGCGGCATCGGCGTTCTGGAAGATCACGTCGACGCCGCGACCGATCTGCGCGAGTGCCTGCTCCTTGGCCGCGCTCACATCATCCCAGTTGCCGATGTACGAGGTGAGCACTTCGATCTTCGGGTTCACCGACTTTGCCCCGCGCTCGAAGGCTTGAAAGCTCGCCTTGACCGGCGGCAGCTCCTGACCGGCGATCATGCCGAGCTTGCCGGACTTGGAGGCGGCGGCAGCGATGATCCCGGCCTGATACGACGCCTCTTCGAACGCGAACGCGAAGCCGGCGAGGTTGGCGCCGGTGGCGCGGCCGGAGGTGATGACGTAGCTGGTCTTGGGATAGGCAGGGGCCACGCGGACGGCGGCGTCCTGATACTCGAAGCCGTTGCCGATGACGAGGTCGTATCCCTGCGCGCCGTACTGCCGGAAGTTCTCCTCGAACTCGGCGGGGGTCTTGGTCTGGATATGGGAGACCTGGGCGCCCAATGAGTCCTTGATCGCCTGGAGCCCCTGGTAGGCGATGCCATTCCAGGAGCGGTCAGAGACCGGGCCCGGCGTCAGCAGGGCGACCCGCAACGTCTTGGTGGCGGCCGCGGAATCGGCAGTCTTGGCGTCGCCACCCGAGCAGGCGGCGAGGAGGGCGACACTCGCGGCGAGCAGGACGGCGCGGGCGGCAGCGAATCGGGGCATGAGAGTCCTGTTATGGCGCCGTACTGGCGCCATGGTGGTTCAGTCGAGTGAAACGCCGAGTAGTTCGAGAACACGCTCGAGGTCATCGTTGGAGAAGAACGCGATGCGCACCTCGCCTTTGTCCTTCGCTGTCAACGAAATGGTGACACCTGTCTGCAGTTTCCGGCGGAGTTTTTCTTCGAGTTGGCGGACGACGGCGCCGGACGCACCCGGCGGGGTGGCGGGCGGTTCGTTCGCCGGCGAAGCTTTCTTGCCCGCGGCCGGCGGCTTGGGGCGCCCGGCGGCGACGCGGCGTTCGACTTCGCGGACGGAGAGTCCGTTCTGGGCGGTCTCGCGGGCGAGGTCAACGATCGCGCGTTCGTTGCCCAGGGGGAGGAGGGCGCGGGCGTGGCCGGCGGAGAGCTGCTTGTCCTGCAGCATGCGCCGCACGGACGCCGGGAGTTGCCGAAGGCGGAGGGCGTTGGCGACGGTCGAGCGGTCTTTGCCGACGACGTCCGCGACTTCCTGGTTGGTGAGGGCGAACTCGTCGATGAGGCGCTGATAGCCGTCGGCTTCTTCTATAGGATCGAGATCGGCGCGCTGGAGGTTCTCGATCATGGCCAGCGTGAGGAGCGTCTTGTCATCGACGGGCTTCACGAGGGCGGGGATCTCGGACCAGCCGAGTCGGGTGGCGGCGCGGAATCGTCGTTCGCCGGCGATCAGTTCGTAGCCCTGTCCGTTCGGGGCGGGGCGGACGGTGATCGGCTGGAGGAGCCCGTTGACGCGGAGCGAGGCTTCGAGGTCGGCGAGCTCTTCGGGGCGGAACTCCTGCCGAGGCTGGAAGGGGTTTGCCCTAATTTGGGAAAGCGGAATGGTTTTGAGGGGCGATTCGGGCGCTGGCGCGCTCGCGGGCGCGCCGGTCGCGGCGGCCGGGGCGTCGGGTAGCGCGGCGGCCGGCGGGGCCGGTTTGGGCGGCTCTTTCCGGGCGAGGAGGGCGTCGAGCCCGCGTCCGAGGCGGCGAGGGGGTTCGGGCGTCATGACTCCGCTCCAGAGGGCGAGGGGGTCGCAGCGAGACGCTGGGTCCGGTCGATGAGCTCGCGAGCGACGGCCATATACGCTTGGGCGCCGACCGACGCGATGTCATAGACGACGATCGGCTTGCCGAAGCTGGGCGCTTCGGCGAGGCGGATGTTCCGCGGGATGACCGTCTGAAAGACCTTGTCGCCGAAGTGGGCGCGCGCATCGGCGACGACCTGGCGGGAGAGGTTCAGGCGGTTGTCGAACATGGTGAGGAGCACCGAGTCGACGTCGAGGGTGGGGTTCATCGACTCCTGCACGCGCTGCACCGTCCCCAGGAGCTGCGAGAGCCCTTCGAGGGCGTAGTACTCGCACTGGAGGGGGATCAGGATCGCGTCGGCCGCCACCAGCATGTTGAGGGTGATGATGCCGAGTGAGGGCGGGCAGTCGAGGAGGATGTAGTCGTACTGATCGCGGACCGTGGCGATGGCGTCGCGCATGCGGGTGGCGCGGTCGTCGGCATCGACGAGTTCGACTTCGGCGCCGGAGAGATCGGGGGTGGTGGGGAGGAGGTCGAGGTGCTTGAACTGGACGCCACGGACGATGGCGTCGCCGATGGCGGCGTCGCCCATGAGGACGTCGTAGGTGGTGCGCTCGAGCTCGTCCCGGGAGAGACCACACCCGGAGGTCGCGTTCCCCTGGGGATCGGCGTCGATCAGCAGGGTGCGCTGTTCGGCGACCGCGAGGGACGCGGCGAGATTGACGGCGGTGGTCGTCTTACCGACCCCGCCCTTCTGGTTGGCGATGGCGAGAATGCGGGCCACGATCTGGTCGCTGGGGTTCGCCGCGACGGGGGTCGCAGCGGGTTCGCGGGGAGGCGAAGTATAGGGCGGCCGGGGGCGCTGGACCATGGCGGCGGGCATACTGGTCTGGTTTCACGTGAAACGTGGGGCGGCGAGGGCGGCTTGGAGAAGAGCACACACAGGGCTCACAGAGACCAAAGGGAGCACGGGGGACATCACCCCGTGCTCCCTTCGGTCTCTGTGAGCCCTGCGTGTGCAGTTGTTCTTCTTGTGACCGGCCGAATCGCGACAACTCCGGCTCCCAGAGGAGAAGGTCACGCCGTTTCACGTGAAACGGCTCCCCACATCCCCCGCCCTACGGCTGCTTCGCGAAGCGCCAGCGGGTGGAGACCGAGACCGACACCGTGCTCATCCCCTCGCTGATCGGCGTCGGGGCCGCGTCGCCCCCCGCCATCTTGGCCATCGCCAGCATCGGCATCGGCTCCGGGCGCCCGCTCTCCATCACAATGAGCTCCAGGAGCTCCGCCACCATCCCGCCGGCCGCCTTGGCCGCCACATCCGCCTGTCGACGCGCGCTCGCCACCGCCTCTGTGAGCGCCGCGTCCTCCGCCTTCGCACGGTCCTTCACCAGGAACTCCAGGCCGGCAATCCGATTCGCGCCGTTGCTCAGACCAGCGTCGATGATCGGCCCCGCCTGATCAAGCTTGTCGGTCTCCACCGAGACGATGTTGCTCACCCGGTAGCCGTCGAGCAGTGTCCGCTGCTCCTTCGGGTCCCAGCGCTGCTCGGGCTGCACACTGTAGTTGATCGTCCGGATCTGCGACGCCGGGATCCCCAGCGCCTGCAGCGCCTTGATGATCGCGGCCTGCTTCCGGTTGTTCTCTGCCGCCGCCGCGTTGGCGGTCCGGGCCTTGGTCTCGAGCCCGACCTGCACGCGCGCCCGGTCCGGCGCCACCTGCACCTCCCCGCGCGCCACCACCGTGATCGCCGGCGGCGCCACCGGCTGGACCTGCGCCTGCGCGATGTGAAACGGCGACGCTGCGCTCAGAGCGGCAGCCAGGGTCAACGGACGGGTCAGACGCGAACGACGCGACATACGATCTCCAGAGTCAAAGCGGGACACGAGCGAGCGACCAACCACCGAGATCCCGCACCGCCGGTGAAGTTCAAGGGTTCCCGATGCCATGCGGGAGACGACCGTCGAACGGACTCTTGCACACATCCCAACATAACGAATCACTATACCGACACTTTCGCGCCAGCTCTAAGGCAAACACTCGTCGGGGATACGGGGGAGCGGGGAGAATCGTGCGAACGGACGCGTCGGCGCATGGTGCACGAGGACGTTGGTCCTGCTCTGCGGAGGGGCGGAGCGGCGGAGGGGCGGAGGGACGCGGGTCTGAAGAAGAACCCTCCGTGACGTGAACCCTCCGCGTCGCCGCAGGGCGGGCGCAACGCACCCGCCGCAGCAACGACTCTCGCTACACGAGACGATCGCCCCGGTCCCCCGTCCCCCCGACGAGCGGTTCGCTCGGCACGACGCTCAGCGCGCGCGGCGCAATTCCATCACGAGATTCTGCAGGTCGGCCGGACTGATCCCCGGGATCGCGCTCGCCTGCGCCAGTGTCGCCGGACGTACGCGGCTCAGCTTCTGGCGCGCTTCAATCGAAATCGTGCGCAGCGCCTCGTAGTCGAAGCTCTCCGGTAAGCGCAGCGCGCCCTGCGCGGTGAGGCGCGCCGCGCGGGCGCGTTCCTTCTGGAAGTAGCCCGCGTACTTGAGCTCGAGCTCCGCGCCCACCACCGCATCATGCGGCAACTCACCACCCACACCAGCGGCCGCGAACAGATCGCCGAGGGCGATGTCCTGACGCTTCGCCAACTCCGAGGCACGCACCGCGTGCGCGAGCGGGCGCGATCCCGCCGCGATGAGCACCGGATCGGCCACGGCCGGTGACATGCTCGTGTCGTCGGCCAGGCGCAGCGCCGTGCGTACCGACGCGAGACGCGCGTGCATCGTGTCGCATTCGTCCGGCGTCAGCAGCGCCAGCGATTCCGCCACGGGCCCGAGGCGCGCGAGCGCATTGTCCTGCCGCACCGTGAGGCGGAACTCGCTGCGCGACGTGAACAGGCGATACGGCTCGTCCACGCCGCGCGTGACGAGATCGTTCACCAGCACGCCGATGTAGCTCGTCTCGCGCCCCAGCAACACCGGCTCGTGCCCCTGCACGGCGCGCGCGGCATTGAGCCCCGCCATGACACCCTGCCCCGCCGCTTCCTCGTAGCCGGTGGTGCCATTCACCTGACCGGCAAAGAAGAGTCCCGCGATCGCGCGCGACTCGAGCGACGGTGCCAGCTGTGTGGGCGGGTAGTAGTCGTACTCGATCGCATAGCCGGCGCGCGTCATCTGCACCTGCTCGAGACCAGGCACCGTGCGCATAACCGCCAGTTGCACCGGCGCCGGCAGCGACGTCGACAGCCCGTTCACATACAGCTCGGTGGTGTCATGCCCCTCCGGCTCGAGAAAGAGCTGGTGGCGCGTCTTGTCGGGGAACTTCACGACCTTGTCTTCGACACTCGGGCAGTAGCGCGGTCCACGACTCGCAATCGCGCCGCCATACATCGCCGACTCGGCGATGTGCTCGCCGATCAGCTGCGTCCCCTCGGCCTCGAGCCAGGTGATCCAGCAGGGCATCTGCACCGGGTGGCGCGTCGCGTCACCCACGACCCGCGGCGCGCGCCAGAAGTGCGACCAGCTGTAATCGAACGCGTCGATTTCACTTTCCTGCCGTTCGAGCGCCGTGACGTTCACGCTGCGGCCATCGATGCGTGGCGGGGTCCCGGTCTTGAAGCGCGCTGTGGTGAGCCCTACCGCGTCGAGCTGCTCGCCCAGCGACACCGAGGCCGCTTCACCGGCACGCCCGCCGCTGACTCGCGTCGACGTACCGATGTGCATCTGCCCGCGCCCGAAGGTGCCGGTGGTGAGCACGACCGCCCGCGCGCCAAAGCGGCGGCCCTCGGCCGTCTCCACGCCGGCGACCCGCGCCTGAGAACCAGCCGGGCCGTCGAACAGCAGGCGCGCGACCATCCCCTGAATCGTGACCAGGCGCGGCTGGGCTTCGAGCAGCGTGCGGACCGCACGGCGATAGAGCCCACGATCACACTGCGAGCGCGGCGCCCACACCGCCGGTCCCTTGCCGCGATTGAGCATCCGGAACTGCACGCTCGCCAGATCGGTGGCGCGGGCGATGATGCCCCCCAGCGCGTCCACCTCGCGCACGACCGTGCCCTTGGCAACGCCGCCGATCGCCGGATTGCACGACAGCTGACCGATCTGCTCGAGCGCCGCCGTGATCAGGGCGACCCGCGCACCGGCCCGCGCCGCCGCGACCGCGGCTTCGGTGCCGGCATGACCGGCCCCGATCACCACGACATCGTATTCAGCTTCGAAAGCGGCAGCAGCGCGAGGGGAGACCATGTACTGGAAGCTAGGATTACTTTGCACGGATGCCACTGACTCTTTCGCATACCGCCCCGACGCTGCTCATCCGCAAGGCGGCGTTCGAGCGCGTGGGGCTCACCCGCGCGCAGTTCGACGAAGCGCTCCTGCTGACACCCGAGGAGTTCCGGGTGGAGGGCGAGGTCATCGCCATCGGCCCGCTCGTGGGGGAGGATGCGCTGACCGACCTGATCCAGCAGCTCGAGGAGTCGGGGCTCGTTTACTTCGACGACTTCTTTGAACTGAGCGGCAACTGGCCCGAGTGGCTGCGGCTCTTCGTCATGGGCGCGCGCGCCTGACCCCCGCCCGTTTCGCGCGCACGTCCTGCCAGGCGCGCTGCCGCTCACGCTGACGGGCCACCCACGCCTCGCTGCGCCGCAGCACGCCTTCCCAGCCGCACTGCAGGCACCAGCTGCGTCGATTGCGCGCGCCAAAGCTGACGAGGTGCCACCAGCCGCGGCGCTCCACCGCCTGCGTTTCGGCGTCGCACACCGGGCAGCGGTCGCCCTCGCTGATCATGTTGAGGAAGACCTTCGTGAGCAGCCAGAACATCACGAGCTGCATGGCCGTGATCACCGCGATGAAAATGATCGCGTCGGACCACGTCCACTGACCGGGCACTAGAGCCGCTGCTCCACGTCGGCCCACAGCTCCACGTGGGCGACGCCATCTTCGACGCGATCGATCACGACCTCGACGCCTTCGGCCAGCGCGCCGCCGTGCATCGCCCGCACCGGCAACGCATACTCGCGGCCGTCGAGCGCATAGGTCATGACGCCGCTGTCGCCCGCGGCGGCGGCGCGCGTTACGCGTCCGAGCGTCCCCTGCAGCAGGAAGCGTTCGTCCACCTGATCGTGCCGCGCCGACGGAATGGCCCAGCGGGCAATGAGAAGCGCCTGACCGGCATAGGCGGCGGCGCCGGCGACGAGCGCCAGCGCGAGCAACGGTAGCCACCCCCACGGGGTGAACCGATCGAGGAGATAGCCGGTGAGGCCGAAGCCCACCGCAAACGCGGCGAGACTCGCGCGATTGAACAGCGCGGACGGTTCCGCCGCCGGATCATGTTCACTTCGACGTTCGTGCGGGGCGACCGCCGGGTGCACCTGACGTTCCGTGCCATAAAGCATGGCAAAGACGCCGAGGACGAGCCCGGTGAGCAGCACCGCGAGAGAGACAGCAGTCACGCGTACCAGAATGCAGAGGACAGCGGGGCCACCGTGGCCCCGCTCCGGAAGCTAGGCGGTCACCGAGGTGGTCGCAGCAGGTGCCGGCGCGGCCGACCGCCCGGCGAACCCGGCGGCCAGAAATTCGGCGGCCCGCCACTCTCCGTAGTACCAGGGGTTGAGCGGATTCCACCCGGCCGTGAAGCCCACGTGGCCGCCTCGCGCCGGGAACTCGAGTTCGACCTGGGCATTGCCCGCGACCGCCACCCGGACCTCGTCGAGGACCTCGGGCGGGAGGAACGGGTCGTCCACCGCACTCAGCAGCAGGGTACGGCGACGGATCCCGGCGAGATACGGCAACGAGCTCGCCCGAGCGTAGTAGTCCGCGGCGTCGCGAAAGCCATGGAGCGGGGCCGTGAAGGCATCGTCGAACTCCCACAGCGTGCGCGCCTGCGCCACCCGACGGAGGTCGGCCAGCTCGGCGTGGCGGTCGATCTTCCGCAGCGCCTTGGGAATGAGCGTCTTGAGAAAAAGCCGCTCGTACACGACCCCGAAGCCGCGCCCGATATGCCGGGAGGCGCGGGCGAGGTCGAAGGGGACGGACACGGCCACCGCGCCGGTGACCGCCGGCGGCAGGTCGGCCCCCCACTCGCCGAGCAGCTTGCAGAGGACATTGCCACCAAGCGACACCCCCATGAGGCCGAGGGGCGCCCCGGGGTGCCGGGCGATGAGCTGCTCGATGACCCAGCGGGGGTCGCTCGTTTCGCCGGAGTGGTAGCTCCGGGGCAGCCGGTTCGGTTCCGAACCGCAGGTCCGAAAGAGCAGCAGGTCCGCCGCCCAGCGCCGGCTCTGCGCTTCGCGGAACATCGCCTTGGCGTAGTGCGAATGGGTGCCGCCTTCGAGCCCGTGCAACAGCAACAGTCGGGGTGCCGCCGGTCCATCGGGGCTTTCGAGCCGGGCCACTTCCACGAAGTCGCCGTCGGGGGTGTCCCAGCGCTCGCGCTGAATGGCCGGGACGGGCTCGCGCCGTCCGACCCGCCCCCACACCGTGGCGGTGTGCGGATCGGGGAGCCACCAGGCGGGGCGATAGGGGCGCATTCGCGACGACATACAGCGAATATGTACCGATCGTGCGCCACGTTCCCGCCTCTCGCATTCCATGACGCCGGAAATCCTCTGGCTGTCGATGGCCGTGGCCGCCGCCGGCGCCATGCTGGTCACCGTCGTGGTCGGGCACGGTATCCTGCGCCCGCTCCTCGAGGCCCGCGGTATCCAGCCCTGGACGCTGCGCGACTCGGTGGGCTCGCTGATGCTGGTGATCCTCGGCAGTGGGCTGTGGGCGGCGGCGCTGGCCGCGCTCGTGACCTGCCGCGTGCTGCGCAGCGACTTCGCCTTGTTCGACGTGTTATGCTTGGCGGCGTTTGCTGCCGGCGCCCTGATGATGCGCCTCGGTCTGCTCGCACTGCGCAAGCTGACCTGACGATTCCCCTCGCCCCTCCGCCGTGCCCCGCCTGTTTCGCAACCTGACCGTCCAGGTCCTGGTGGCCGTGTCTCTCGGTGTCCTCCTTGGCGTCGAGGCTCCGGCCACCGCGAAGGCGCTCAAGCCGATCGGCGACACGTTCATCAATCTCGTGAAGATGGTGATCACGCCGATCATCTTCCTCACGATCGTGCACGGCATCGCCAGCATGGCGGACCTGCGCAAGTTGGGGCGCGTGGGCGGCAAGGCCCTGCTCTACTTCGAGCTGGTCTCCACGCTTGCCCTCGCGATCGGTCTGGTGATCGTGAACGTCACCAAGCCCGGCGCGGGGCTCGATATCTCGGCGCTCGCGATGGGTGACGTGAGCAAGTACACCGCGGCCGGCAAGGAACAGGGGATGCTGGAGTTCCTGCTCCACATCGTCCCGAGCAATGTGATCGCCGCGTTTGCGAGCGGGGATCTGCTGCCGGTGGTGTTCTTCTCGGTGCTCTTTGGGGTGGCGCTCACCGCGGTTGGCGAAGCGGGGCGTGACATCGCCGATCTGCTCGTGCGGTTGCAGGCAGTGTTCTTTCGCATCGTGGCCATTGTCATGAAGGTCGCGCCGATCGGTGCATTCGGCGCCATGGCGTATACCGTGGGCACGTTTGGTCTCAAGACGCTGCTGCCACTCGGCCGCCTCATGCTCGACGTGTACCTCACGATGGCGGTGTTCATCTTCGTGGTGCTCGGGAGCATCTGCCGCGCGTACGGCTTCCGCATCTGGCCCTTCCTGCGCTTCATCAAGGAAGAGATTCTGCTGGTGCTCGGCACCTCGAGCTCCGAAGCGGCGCTGCCGCGCATGCTCGAGAAGCTCGAGCGCTACGGCTGCGCCAAGCCCGTCGTGGGGCTCGTGATTCCCACCGGCTACTCGTTCAATCTCGACGGCACGAGCATCTACCTGAGCATGGCGGCGATCTTCATCGCGCAGGTGTACAAGATCGATCTGCCGATCGGCGAACAGCTCACGTTGCTGGGCATTCTGATGCTCACGAGCAAGGGCGCGGCCGGTGTGACGGGCTCCGGCTTCATCGTGCTCGCCTCGACGCTCGCGGCGACGCGCACGGTGCCGGTGGAAGGCGTCGCCCTGCTGCTGGGCGTGGACCGCTTCATGAGCGAGGCCCGCGCGATCACCAACCTGATCGGCAACGGCGTGGCGACGCTCGTGGTGTCGCGCAGCGAAGGCGCGTTCGACGACGAGAAGCGGCGGCAGGCCGAGACCGCGCCGACCGCGGCGTAGGCGCCGGCTACACCGACGACGGCGGCGGCTCGAGCGCGCGCACGACGCGCGCCGGGTTGCCGACCACGACCGTGTGTGCCGGCACATCGTGCGTCACGACACTGCCGGCACCGATCACGGCCCCCTCACCCACCGTGACCCCGGGCATGAGCAGCGCGCCGGCGCCGATCCACGCGCCATCTCCCACCGTGATCGGGCGCGCCATGGTCACGTAGGGCCCGTGTCCGCTGTCAGGCGTCCAGTCGGTGGGCAGGCGCTCCGCCATGGCAAGCGGATGCGTCGCGGTCAGCAGCTGGGCGCTGGGACCAATGAGCACGCGCTGGCCAATCGTGATGTCGGCGCTGTCGAGCATCACCACATTCACGTTCACGAAGGTGTGCGCACCGATCGTGATATGGGCCCCGTAGTCGCAGAAGAAGGGCGGCTCGATCCACACGCCGTCGCCCACCGCGCCGAGCAGGTCGCGCAACACGCTGGTGCGCGCGTCGCCGCTGGTGGATGAGAGCGTGCCGAAGCGCGCCAGCAGCGCCCGGGCCCGGTGGGCGAGCGCCAGCAGCTCCGGGTCGCGGGAGTTGTACGGCTGCCCAGCCCGCATACGGTCGCGCTCGGTCATCGTGGGGCGGCTGGGGTCACCCGTGGGCTCGTGCATGACGTTATTGTAGCCGCTCACCCCCATGGCGGGAGACCGCCGGAGGCGCCATGGCGCAGGCTGGTTACAGCGGGACCCCGCTCGCCAAGAAGCTCGGCATCGTGGCGGGCTCGCGCGTCGTGTCGATCGGCGCGCCCACCGACTATCGCGACTGGCTGGCGCCGCTCCCCGAGGGGGTGACCTTTGGTCGCACCGTGGATGCCCGGACACCGGTCGTGCACCTGTTCACCACGGAACGCGCGGTGCTCACGCGCGAGCTGACACGCCTCCGCGACCTGATTGCGCCCGATGCGATGGTGTGGGTGTCGTGGCCCAAGAAGACCGCCAAGGTCCCCACGGATGTCACCGAGGATGTGATCCGGGCGGTGGCCCTGCCGATGGGCTACGTGGACATCAAGGTGTGCGCGGTGAGCGACGTCTGGTCGGGGCTCAAGCTCGTGATCCGGAAGGCGCTCCGATAAATTCGGGGCCATGCCACCGGCTGATCTCCTCGTCCAGATCTTCGGCACCAAGAAGAGTGCCGATACGCGCAAGGCGCTCCGTTTCTTCGCCGAGCGTCGCGTGAAGACGCATTTCGTGGACCTCGCCGAGCGCGCCGCCTCGCTGGGTGAACTCAAGCGCTTCGCTCAGAAGTTCGGCGTGGAGGCAATTCTCGATCGCGACTCGAAGCGCTTCGCCGAGCTGGGGCTGCGCACGGCGCTGTACGGGGAAGAGAAGTGGCTGTCGATCCTGGCGGATGAGCCCTATCTGCTCAAACAGCCCCTCGTCCGCCTGCAGCACAAACTGTGCGTCGGGGTGGACGAGAAGCTGTTCAAGGAGTGGCTGGGCTAGGGTGCCCCCGCCGCGCACTCAGCCGAAGGCGTACACCAGGCCGGCGATGATCGCCGCAATCACCACCGAGCTGATCGCCCCAGTGATGAACGCGATGACATGGTGCTTGTAGTCCTTGTAGCCCGGCATGCCGGCGGTGCCGGGGATGACGAGGAATGACGGCGTGATGGTGCAGAAGATCAGCCAGTCGAGGACGAGCAGGTCCCAGGTGTTGAAGAGCAGCGCGACCCCGAGGGTGTCGGCGTAGACGGTGAGGAAGCGGGCGTCGGGCATGCCGCGCTTGAGCAGGATGCCGGAGATCACCATCCCGCCCATCAGCGTGAGCATGAAGGGAATGCCCCAGAGGCGCGCGGCGCGCTTTTCGGCGGGCGTCTTCTTGGGGACCGCGTCCTGGATGGCCTTCGGGTAGTCCTGCAGCCAGTAGCGGGGATTGGCGGCCAGTGACGACAGGATGATGACGCTGCCGACGAGGGAGAGCGCGAGCCCGTCGAACAGGATGCGGTGCAGCAGGAGGCGGGAGTCCATGCTGGAGTCTGCCGCCGATCGGGCGCGGACACAATGCGTCGGTGAGATCCCGCGGCGGTGCCCTAGCCGAACGGCGGCGACGGGCGCAGCATGAAGCATGAACGGATCCCTGGAGCTGTCCCCGATCGTGGCCGGTGCGTGGCGCATGGCCTCGTGGGAGTGGACGGCATCGGAACGGCTCCGCTGGATCGATGGCTGCGTCGCGATGGGCGTGACCAGCTTCGACCACGCGGACATCTATGGCGGCTATTCGGTCGAAGCGTTGTTCGGTGAGGCGCTCGCGCTGTCGCCGGGGCTGCGCGACAAGATTCAGCTCGTCACCAAGTGCGGCATTCAGCTGGTGCACGACACGCACCCGCAGACCACGATCAAGCATTACGAAACGAGCGCGCGACATATCATCGCGAGCGCCGAGCAGTCGCTGCGGCATCTGCGCACCGACGTGATTGATCTGCTGCTGCTGCACCGCCCCGATCCGCTGCTGGATGCCGACGAGGTGGCCCGTGCCTTCGAGACGCTCCGGACCAGTGGGAAGGTGCGGCAGTTCGGCGTGTCGAACTTCTCGCCGTCGCAGTTTGCGCTCCTGAACAGTCGCACGCCGCTGGTGACCAATCAGATCGAGTGGCATCCGCTCCATCAGGCGCCGCTGATGGATGGCACGCTGGACCAATGCCAACAGCTGCGTGTCCGCCCGATGATCTGGTCGCCGCTCGCCGGCGGCGCGCTCTTCACGAGCGACGCCGATGCGGCGGTGCGGGTGCGTCAGGTGCTCGGCATGATCGCCGCCGATCTCGGAATCAGCACCGAGACCGTGGCGTTCGCGTGGCTCCTCCGGCATCCCGCGCGCGTCATCCCCATCACGGGTTCACGTCGCCTTGAGGCGTTGCAGCACGCGGTCGACGCGACCCGCGTGACGCTCGATGCGCAGCAGTGGACCGCCATTCATGTTGCCGCCACGGGCAAGAACGTTCCGTAGTCGCACCTCCGCGCCTTCTCCGCGAATCATACCGATGCCTCTCGTGCGCCCATCGATCCTGTGCTCTGCGCTCCTCGCCACCGTGTTCGCGGTGCCCGTCGCCGCGCAACAGCCACCACTGGACGCGTGGCCCCAGCATTCCAGAGCCCGCCCCGTTCCACCGGTGGTCACCCCGCCCACCCACGTCACGCTTCCACCGCCGCCTGACGCCGTCGTGCTCTTTGACGGCGCCTCGCTCGACCAGTGGACCCACGGCGACGGCACGCCGGCCAAGTGGACGCTGGTGAATGGGGCGATGCAGGTCGCGCCCGGCACGGGCGCGATCTTCTCCAAGGATTCGGTGGGCGATGTGCAGCTGCACATCGAATGGATGGCGCCCAATCCGCCCAGGGGGATGGATCAGGATCGCGGCAACAGCGGCGTCTTCTTTGGCGACGGGCGCTATGAGGTGCAGGTCCTCGACTCGTGGCACAACGTCACGTATGCCGACGGCCAGGCGGCAGCGATTTACGGCCAGTATCCGCCGCTCGTGAATGCGAGCCGGCCGCCGGGGACGTGGCAGAGCTACGACATCATCTACACGCGGCCGCGCTTCACCGCCGCAGGGCGTGTCGCGTCACCGGCCGTGCTCACCGTGTGGCACAACGGCGTGCTTGTGCAGGACCATCGCGCCCTCGTGGGCCCCACGGCCAATGGCTCGCGCCCGCCGTATGACGTGCACCCCGATCGGTTGCGCATCAGCCTGCAGGATCACGAGCATCCCGTACGCTTCCGCAACATTTGGTACCGCGCGCTCGAAGCGTCGCCGGCGCGCACGGTGCAGGTGCGATCCGCGCAGGGCGAGCTCTATCGCGCGCTCGCCGACACGGGGCCCATCGCGCGGGCACGCGCCGCCCTCGGCGGCAACTATGCCGATGCGTCGAAGGTGATCGCGCTGGGCGTGGCGCAGAGTGGTGCGCGGCAGTTCCGCGAAGCGATCGAGACCTTCACGAAGGGACTCGCGGCGCTCCCCGCCCCCCGCACCGCCGACACCCGCAAGACAGAAGCGATGCTGCTCCGCTGGCGCGGCCATCGCTATCTGTCGGTGCGGGAGTTCGCCAAGGCCGATGCCGATCTCACGCGAGGCATCGCGCTCGATACCACCAATTACGGCTTGTTCTTCCACCTCGGCGTGTTGCGCTACCTCCAGGGGCGCTTCGGTGAGGCGGCCACGCTCTTCACGCGCGCGCAGCCCAAGGCCCCCGATGGAGGCGAGCGCGCCGGGAGCACGGATTGGTTGTGGCTCTCGCTGTCGCGCGCCGGTCGCATCGCCGACGCGCAGGCGATGCTCGATCAGCATATCGACGCCAGGCCCGATCCCAAGCCTGCGCCACCGGGCTATGCGTATGTGTCGCGCCTCAAGCTCTATCGCGGCGAGGTGACGCCCGTGCAGCTGATCACGCCGGCGGATAGCGAAGACGTGCAGATCGCGACGCTCAACTACGGCCTGGGTGCGTGGGCGCTCGTGCGCGGCGATACCGTGCTCGCGAAGGCGTCGTTCGAGCGCGCGATGGCCGGCGGCGGGTGGCCCGGCTTTGCCTTCATGGCCGCGGAAGCCGATCTGGCGCGCCTGCAGCGCGCCAACGCGGCGGGTGGCGCGAAGGCTACTCGCACCCCGCCACGGCGCTCTCCCACAGGAGCGTCCACGTCGCCCCGCGACGAGTAAGCACGGCGGCCCCCAGGGCCACGCCGTCATCCCGACCGAAGAGCAGGCGCAGGTCGGGCGACGGTGCCACCCGGAAGGCGAGGAGCGGTTCGGCCACGACCAACTCCTCTTCATGACCCGCGGCGCGTTCGTGCCAGCCGACCGTCCACTGCCGCGGGTCGGCGCCCACGGTGTTCACCACCAGCACGAGCCGCTCTTCGCGCGGATTGTCTTCCTGATTCACGCGGCGCACGAGCGTCGCCACCGCAAAGCCGCTGTCGAGCCCCCGCGTGCGCCAGGCGCGCAGCACGACGTACGGCAACGTGCGGAAGGTGGCGCTGGTGTCGTCGGGGAGCCCGGAGGCGAGGCGCGTGAGATCGGCCGCCAGACGCGCCGAGTCGCGCGGCACGAGCCCTTCGATGGAATCGAACGGCACCGCCGTCACGCGGCCAAAGGCAAAGGCGGCGGTCCATGGCGACACGGTGGTGCCGGGATCGGTCGCCAGGCGGGCCACCGGCCACGCGGTGCAACCGTCCCCGACCTTGGGCGCCCCCTCCACGGTGAGCCGGGCCACGCCCACCTTGCCGCCGCGCGAAAAGAGCTCGAGACGCCCGTCGCCCAGACTCGCGCCGATCCCGGCGGTATCGCCCACCGTCAGTTCACTGGCCTCGGGGCGCAGCAGCGAGCCGGCGATCATCCCCCCGTCCACCGTGGGGAGCACCACAAAGGGGCCGGCGGCCGCGTCCCAGCCGCTCGCGGTCACCTCGGTGACGACGCTATCCGCGGGCTGGGCCGCGGGGGTGGCGCTGGCGGAGTCACCGGCCGACGACGACGCGCGGCGGTCGCAGGCGCTGAGCGCCGCACCGGCAAGGACACCCAGACCGAGGAGAGTTCTGCGCCACATGCCCTTGAATCTGTCACGTGACGTACTGGACAGCGACCTCACCCGTCCAGAACATACGCCCGTTCCCTGACGGTCATCACACTTGGAGCCCCGACATGGCGTCTTCGTCCGCCGCCCCGGCCCCCCGCCGCACCGGTCTGCTGTACGCCCTCGGCCTGCACCGGCCTGAGCTGCGCGCCTGGGCCATGTATGACTGGGCCATCTCGTCGATGCAGACGGTGATCACCACGGCGGTGTTCCCGATCTTCTTCATCCGGGTGGCCGGTGCCGGATTGTCGGCCCCCCAAGCCACGGAGCAGTACAGCTGGGCCAATACGATCGCCGCCGTGCTCATTGCGGTGCTCTCGCCCATCCTGGGTGCGGTGGCCGACTTCAAGGCGGCCAAGAAGCGCTTCATGGCCGTCTTCATGATGATCGGCGTGTTCGCGACGGCGGGCATGTACTTCATCGGACAGGGACAGATCCTGCTCGCGTCCACCCTGTTCGTGCTCTCGCTCGCCGGCGCCACGGGCAGCCTCACCTTCTATGAATCGCTCCTGCCACACATCGCGAGCGAAGACGAAATCGATCGCGTGTCCACGGCGGCGTACGCGATGGGCTACATCGGTGGTGGCATCCTGCTGGCGGTGAATCTGGCGTGGATCAGCAATCCGGCGCTCATCGGCCTGCCGACCGGACCGGATCTGTCGCCCAGTCAGGCGAGCCTGCCGGCACGCCTCGCGTTCGTCTCAGTCGGTGTGTGGTGGCTGCTCTTCAGCATCCCCGTGTTCCGGAAGGTCGCGGAGCCGGCACGCATGCTCGAAGGCGACGAGGCCGCCGTGGCCAATCCGGTGGGAGCGGCCATTTCGCGTCTCGGCGAAACGCTGCGCGAGTTCCGCGACTACAAGCAGGCGTTCCTGGTGATGCTGGCGTTCACGATCTACAACGACGGCATTCAGACGATCGTGAAGATGGCGACGCCGTTCGGTGAAGAGATCGGCGTGCCACAGGCGGACATGATCAAGGCGATCCTGCTGGTGCAGTTCATCGGCATTCCGTTCGCGTTTGCGTTCGGGTCGATTGCCGCCAAGCTGGGCGCCAAGCTGTCGGTGCTGCTGGGGCTCGTGGCCTATACGGGCATCTGCGTGTATGCGCATGGCATTCACACGGCGCGCGAGTTCTACGGCCTCGCCATTCTGGTCGGCATGGTGCAAGGCGGCACGCAGGCGCTCAGCCGCTCGCTCTTTGCGAGCATGGTGCCCAAGCACAAGAGCGGCGAGTTCTTCGGCTTCTACTCCGTGTTCGAGAAGTTCGGTGGCATTCTCGGACCGCTGGTGTTCGGCATCGTGATCAATCGCACGGGCAGCAGCCGTGACGCGATTCTCTGGGTGATCGCGTTCTTCGTGGTGGGCGGCGCCCTGCTCTCCCTGGTGAACGTGAAGGCGGGCGAGCAGGCCGCGCGCGAGGCCGACGAGCGCACGGCCATGGCGTGATCGAACGCGCGATTCGCTGCCGACTCGGCTAACGGCCCGCATGTCGCGCACGCCGCTCGTCTATACCGTGCTCAAGCCCGTGGTGGGCGTGGCGCTGCGTTGGTACTACCAGCAGCTCACGGTCACCGGGCTGGAGCGCGTGCCGCCCGACGGGCCGATCTTTCTGGCGGTGAATCATCCGAACGCGCTGGTCGATGCGCTCGCGGTGGCCTCGAGCGTTCCGCGGCGCGTGCACTTCACGGCGAAGGCCACGATCTTCGCCAATCCGCTCGTTGCGCGTTTTCTTCACACCGCCGGCGTGGTACCGCTGCGCCGCGCCGCCGATGAAGCCAAAGTCGTGGGCGACCCGGCCGCCGTGGATCCGGCCCGCAACGCCGCCAGCTTTGATGCCGTCGCCGATGCGCTCGCGACCGGCGCCGCCGTGGTGGTGTTCCCCGAGGGGAAGAGCCATGACGATCCGCGCATGGCGCCGCTGCGCACCGGCCTCGCCCGCATGGCGTTACACGCCGCCGATCGCGGCGTGCGCGGTATTCGCATCGTGCCGGTGGGGTTGCTCTTCGAACGCAAGGAAGCCCCGCGGTCGCGCGTGCTGTTGCAGGTGGGGGAGCCGCTCGACCTCGACGCGCTGCGAGCCGCCTCGGTGAGTGTCGCCACGCTCACGCAGCTGGTGCAGGACCGGCTCGAAGCGGTGACGCTCAACTTTGCGAGCGCCGAAGACGCCGACCGCCTGCAGATCGTGGGGCGTACGCTCGCCCCCCTGCTCGAACCGACGCGTGACCTCTCCGACGGCACCACGCCGTTGGGCGCGATTCTCTCGATCATCCGCCGCCTTGATCGCGGACTCGCCGCGGTCCGCGTGCACGGCAACACCGCCCTCGGCGAGCGCGCGACCGCGTTCGAGCGGCGCGTGCGAGCCTTTCGCTCGCGGCTCGACGCGCTCGGCATCGACGTGCACGACATCGCGATCGATCGTGGTGCCACCGCGGGTGCGTGGTTTGCGGTGCGCGAGGCGTTCTACGCGGCGTTACTCCTGCCGGTGGGGCTCTGGGGGCGGCTGACGCACTGGATCCCCATTCAACTCGCGCGCCGCCTGGCGCTGCGCAACGTGCAGTCACGCGATGAGCCGGCGATGAACACGCTCGTCATTGGCCTCGTGCTGGTGCTCGCGGCGTACGCGGTGCAAACCACGCTGGTGGGGCTCACCGTCGGCTGGTGGTGGGCGCTCGCGTTCCTGTGCACGCTGGTGCCGTCGGCGAGCAGCGATCTCTGGTACGGCGACCGCACGCGCCGCGCCCGCCAGCGCGCGGCGGCCTATCGCCGATTCCGCGCCGAGCCCGAGCTGCAGCGCGCCTTGCTGGCCGAGGCCGACGCCATTCGTGCCGACGCGGCCGCGCTCGAGCGCGCGGTGAGTGCGTTGTAACAGCACACACAGGGCACACGGAGACTCAAGGGGTCACAGTGGACAGCCTCGACGAGTCTCTGTGCGCGCTTCCGTCTCCGTCTGCCCTGTGTGTGCTGTTGCCGTTGACTCACTTGGGCGCGTAGCGCGGATCGGGGGGCGGATAGACCGGCCCGCCCAAGTCCCAGTGCCAGGCGTCGCGGCGTTCGTTGGTGCGCGGGTCCTTGAGCGGCTTGTACTGCAGGCGGTCGGCGGGCATGCCGATCGCGGCGCCGTAAGCGAGCAGGCGCGCGCGATCGGTGCTGACGAGATGCACCATGGGGCGGCCCTGCCAGATGTGGCGATGCAGCCAGAGACCACCGTCCATGGCGTGCAGCATGCCGTCACGGCGCTTCAGGAACTCCTGGCAGCCATGGGCAAACGTGAGCTCCCGCAGGACGTCGCCCGGGGGGGGATCGACGGGCCTGCGGGAGCTGGGGGACCACATTGATGTCATTCGCGAGAGATGTCGGGGATCGTCATCCCCGCACATTACTCGCTCATTGGCAATTGATCACGCCTTCCGTCGTGGCGGGCGCCACCGGCGCCGCCTGACCGTAGAACACCGCGCACGTGAGCGGGAACGCGGCCGGGTGGGTGGCGGTGGCCGACCAGCCACGCCCATCGGCCTCGGTGATCGACAGGATCACGCCGTTGGTGGGTGAGAAGCCGACGGCCCCGAGGTTGTTCGAGTACGTCTCGTTCGAGTAGAAGTAGCTCTCCTGCATGGCGGAGAGGTTCTTCAGGTCACTCTTCAGCGAGCTGGCGTACGCCTTGCCCTTGGTGTTCTGGAACTTGGGGATGGCGATGGCCGCGAGCACGCCGATGATCACGACCACGATCAGCAGTTCGATCAGCGTGAAGCCCTGGCGGGCCCGGCGAGTGATTGTCATTGCGTATCCTCTGTTGCGCTCCCGGGACGGGCCGGGATAAGGGAGGGGCGCGGGATGCCCCCGCAGTCGAGGCTATGCCATGGCAACCCTGATGCCGCGTTCAGCAACTATCACAAGCCATTGAAATACAACGCTTTCCAATAAAAGAACAACGCCGGGAGCGGCGAGAGAGTCTCGCAGCGCCCGACGTTTGTGGCAATGTGCAAGGGTGTCGTCCCGGCCCCGTCTTCGTGAGACGAGGCAAGGGCTTTGGCGTTACAGCCTAGGACTTGGCAGCCACCCAGTCCGTGCCGAGGCCCATTTCCACCAGGAGCGGTACGTTGAGCACCGCCGCCCCCTCCATCTCCCGCTTCACCAGCGTGCGGAGCGCCCCCTCCTCGTCGGGCGGGAGCTCGAACACGAGTTCGTCGTGGACCTGCAGGAGCATGCGGGCCGCGAGCCCTTCCCGGGTCAGGGCGGCGTGCACGCGCAGCATGGCCAGCTTGATGAGGTCAGCGGCCGAACCCTGAATCGGCGCATTGCCGGCGACCCGCTCCCCGAAGGCGCGGATGTTGAAGTTGCGGTCCTTGAGTTCGGGGATGTAGCGCCGCCGCTTGAAGAGCGTTTCGACGTAGCCCTTCTCCCGGGCGTCGGCCACGCACCGGTCGAGGAACTGCTTCACTCCCGCGAAGCGCTCGAAGTAGGTCTCGATGAACGCCTTGGCCTCGGCGTTCGAGATCCGCAGCTGCCGAGAGAGCGCGTGCGCACCCTGCCCGTAGATCGTGGCGAAGTTGATCGTCTTGGCGCGGGCCCGCATCTCACTGGTCACGTCTTCGAGCGCCACGCCGAAGATGATCGCCGCCGTCTGCTTGTGAATGTCACCGCCGGCCTGGAAGGCGCTCACGAACGCCGGATCGGCCGACAGATGGGCCAGCAGCCGCAGTTCGATCTGCGAATAGTCGGCGCTGAGCAGCCGCCACCCGGTGCGCGGCACGAACCCACGCCGGATGTCACGCCCGAGTTCCCGGCGGATCGGAATGTTCTGCAGGTTGGGATCGGAACTCGAAAGCCGCCCCGTGGCCGCCACCGTCTGGTTGTACGACGTGTGCAGCCGATGATCGCGCGGATGGACGAGCCGCGGGAGCGCATCGATGTACGTCCCCTCGAGCTTGAAGATCTCGCGATACTCCATGAGCAGCGTGGGGAGCGTGTGCCCGTCTTCGGCCAGCTCCTGCAGCACGCTGGCATCCGTGCTCGGGCCGGTCGCCGTCTTCTTCTTGACCGGCAGCTTGAGCTCGTCGAACAGCACCGTGCGCAGCTGCGGGTTGGAGTTGATGTTGAACTCGTGCCCGGCCTCGCCGTAGATCGCCTGCTCCACGCGCGCACGCTCGGCCGCAAAACGCGTCTTGAGCGAATCGAACCACGCGAGATCGATCGCGATGCCGTCCCACTCCATGTCACAGAGCACGGTCACGAGCGGCACTTCCATCTCCTGCAGCAGCGCGAGCATGTCGTGCGACACGAGGAGCGGTTCGAGCAGCGCGCGCAGACGCATCGTGACGTCCACATCCTCACACGAGTAATCGCGCGCCGCGTCCACCGGCACAACACTGAACGGCAGCTGCGACTTGCCCTTGCCGCACAGCTGCTCGTACGCGGTCATGGGGTGGCCGAGGAACTCGAGTGCCAACAGGTCGAGCCCGTGCGACCGACGCCCCGGATCGAGCACGTAACTGGCGAGCATGGTGTCAAACTCGAGGCCCGCGAGACGCACACCGGCGCCGCGCAGCACGAGCATGTCATACTTCGCGTTCTGGGCGATCTTCTTGACCGACGCGTCTTCCAGCATCGTGCGGAGCGGCGCACAGGCGTCGCTGGCGAACGGCGGCAGATTCACCGGCTCCGGCGCGCCCGCGTTGATGCGGCGGCCAGCGATGCCGGCATCACCGGAGAGCAGCGCGAGGTTGCCGCTGCCGTCGTCGCGGCGATGCGCGAACGGCAGGTAGTACGCCTCACCGGGGGCCACCGCGATCGACAACCCCACGAGCTGCGCACGCATCGCGTCTACCGGATTGGGCGAATCGGCGTCGGTGATCGTTTCGGTGTCGATCGCGATGTACGGCACCTCGCGCACGCGCGCGAGCAGCGCGGTGAGGGCCTCGAGGGTATCGACCGTGGTGTAGCGTGCGTCCACGAGCACCGGCACGCCACTCTCGCCGGTCGCGACCGCGGGCGGCGCCGGGCGCCCGGGCGACACCGGACCACGCGCGGCGATGTCGCCGGCCGGTGTGCTGGCGGTGGGATGCGCCACGGCCGCGGGCGTCGGCGCCGTGGCGCTGCCGCCCACATCCTTGAGCAGCGAGTTGAATTCGAGCTCGAGATAGAGCGCGCGCAGCGCGTCCGCATCGGGCGCGTTGACCTTCAGCTGTTCCGCGTCGAGCGCGATCGGAACGTCGCAATGGATCGTGACGAGCTGCTTCGAGAGCCGCGCCTCGGCCTCGTACTGCTGCAGCGCTTCACGCGGCCGCTTCTTCGTGATCTCGCCAACGTGCGCGAGAATGTTTTCGAGCGGGCCGTACTGCGTGATGAGTTCGATGGCCCCTTTCTCGCCAATCCCCTTCACGCCCGGCACGTTGTCGGAGCTGTCGCCCACGATGGCGAGATAGTCGATCACCCGCTCCGGGGGCACGCCCAGACGATCGCTCGCGTTCTCGACGCCCACCCAGCTCTCTTCCACACTCGCCGGGCCGCCGCGCCCCGGATTGAGCAGCCACACACCGGGGCGAACGAGCTGCTGAAAGTCCTTGTCGCCCGACACGATGACGACGTTGTACCCCGCCTCGACGCCTTTCTTGGCCATGGTGCCGATCACGTCGTCGGCTTCAAACCCCTCCGCCGACAGCACCGGAATGCCGTACGCGGCGAGCAGCTGAAGCACCCGCTCGAGCCCCTGATCGAAGTCGGCCTGGAGATCGTCGGCGAGCTTCTCGCGCGTGGCTTTGTAGTCTGGGTAGAGCTCGTCGCGGAACGTGGCGCCGCTGTCGTGCACCCACCCCAGCAGCTCGGGCTTGTGGGTGGTGAGCAGGCGCTTGAGGAAGTTGGCGATCCCCCAGGCGATCGAGCTGTTCTCGCCGCGGCTCGTGGTGAGCGGGCGCTGCATCAAGGCGAAGAACGCGCGATAGATCAGCGCGTAGCCATCGATGAGAAAGAGTCGCGGCGCCGTCGGGAGGGTGACATCAGCCATGGATGTCACCCTCGAGGCGGGGGCTAGCGCTGCTGCGCGAGCTTGCGACGAATGGCGTTGTCGAGTTCGGCGCGCTGCTGGTTGCTGAGGCGCCAGCGGCCGAAGCCGGTCTGGTCCATGAAGACGAGCTGGATACGGAGCTCGCGGTATTCCCAGATCTGCTGGCGCACGCGCGCATTGGGATCGTTCAGGCCGGTGTCGATGATGTTGTCGGGATCGCCGAGCGCGACGTAGGTGATCCCGCGGTCGGTCTGCCATCCCTGCGCGCCTTCGTCGCGGTACCGAAGGTTGGCGGTGCGGATGCGTCCAAAGTAATCGCGCAGCCCCTCGTGTTCAGGCGTGGCGGGGACGGGATCGGTGTCCTTGAGGAACTGCGTCCACGCCGTGGCCCGCTGGGCCGGGGTGGCGTTGCGGAGCGGGGCCAAGCGGTCGGCCGTGGTGAAGTAGCGCAGATACGACACCATGTCCTCGAAGGACGCGATCGGCAGATCGTCGCCGAGGCTGACCAGCACCCGCGTCCGCACGGTGTCCGCCCGCCCAACCGTGCTGATCTCGATGGTGTTGATGCCGATCCCCATGTTCCGCACGGGAATCGGTACGGTGGCACTGCGCGAGGCCCCGCGGGCGGGGAGGTCGGTGCGATTCTGCCAGGAGACGATGTCGCCCTCCCCGAGCACGCGCACGGTAATGGCGCTCGGCGCGTCGGCTCCCGGGGCATCGACGTAGATG
Source organism: Gemmatimonadaceae bacterium (assembly GCA_019752115.1). NCBI lineage: Bacteria > Pseudomonadati > Gemmatimonadota > Gemmatimonadia > Gemmatimonadales > Gemmatimonadaceae > Gemmatimonadaceae bacterium. The sequence goes on along the minus strand of JAIEMN010000020.1, from coordinate 106,225 downwards.
GGGAAGAGCGAGTCGGCACCGAAGGCGACCGTCGCCCGCGGACGCGCGAGAATGCGCGGCAGCGAATCGAGCGTCTGGCGCGCGATCGCTTCGTAGACGGGGAGCGGGCTGCCGAGGGCGCCGGCGGGGAGCCGCGGCACCTCGATCGTGACATCTTCGCCGGCGTTGCGAATGCTGCCTTCGTCCTTCACGGCGACGCTCATGCTGTAGCGCCCGGGCGCGACCCGCACGAACTGCTGCCAGATGACGCTTTCATCGGTGCGTGCCGTTTCGCGATACGTGGGGACGCGCACGGTCTCGGTCGCTTCGATGTTGCGCACGACCGTGTTGCCCTGACGCAGCTGGACGCGAACGGAATAGCTCGCCGCGTAGCGCTCGCCTTCGCGCTGAAAGCCCAGCACCCGCGACGGGAACGAGAGCGCGACGAGCATGAGCGTGCTGTCGGGGCTCGGCGTACGCAAAAAGCTGAGCGACGAGACAAAGGGCATGGCACCACCGGCCGCCACGAGCCCCATGGTGCGATAGAGGCGCTGCATGTCGGCGGCGCCGGCCGCGGCCGCCGGTGCTGCGGCGCCGGCTGGTCCGCGCACCCCGGGGACGCCGGCTGGTGCAGATGAGCCCGCTGGGCGTGCGCTGGCGCAGCCGGCCAGGGCCGCGGCAGCCGCCGCGAGGCACACCGCCCCTGTGGCGGCGCGCAATGATCGATGTGTCGGATGCGTCATGGAACGCATTGCTACCGCCCCTGCGGAAAGAAGGTGCCGTCGTGCCGTCATCGGAACGTGCGTACTGCCTTGCTGGCACTGACGGTCGGCGTTACGTTCGCCCCGTGCCTATCGAGACGCTAGTCGGAACGACGTTGGCCGGGTATTCCGTGCGAGGAAAGGTGGGCGAGGGCGGCACGTCAACCGTCTTTCGCGCCGAACATCCTACGTACGGCACCGTGGCCCTGAAGGTGCTGCGCGAAAAGCTGCAGCAAGACAAGACCGCCGTTGCGCGCTTCCTCCGGGAGGCGCAATTCGGTGCTCGGGTAGAACACCCGAACATCATCCGCACCCTAGACTACGGGCAGTCGGACAACGAGCGGTACTATCTCGCCATCGAATGGGCGAGCGGGGAGATCCTCGACAAGTACGCCGACAAGGCCGGCCCGCTTCCCAGCAAGGAAGTGGCCGACATTCTGTCCCAGATCTGCAGCGCGGTCCAGGCGGCCCACAACGTGGGCATCGTGCACCGCGACCTGAAGCCGGAAAACGTCATGTACGATCCGGCCACCAAGCAGGTCAAGCTGCTCGACTTCGGCATCGCCGCCGACACCGATGCGGCGCCGGACCAGCGTCTGACGCGCGCTGGCTTCTTCGTGGGCACGCTGATGTACGTGGCGCCGGAAGCGCTGTCGGGCGAGCTCGTGGGTCCGGCGGCCGACCAGTATTCGCTGGCGACCATCGCGTACTACCTGCTGACGGGGGCCCTGCCCTACACCGGCAAGTCGCCGCGCGAACTGTTCTCGGAGCTGCTCACGCAGCCGCCGGTCGCGCTCAACAAGGCGAAGCCGTCGCTGCAGTTCGCGCCCGCGGTCGAGGCGGTGGTCATGAAGGCCCTTTCGAAGCAGCCGGCCGAGCGGTATCCGTCGGTGCAGGCGTTCTCGGATGCCTTTGTCGCGGCCGCCTCCGGCGCGGCTGGTGCCGCACCCGCCGCCGGCAGCGCGCCCACCCCCGCCGTGGCCACCAAGGCCGCTGACGAGGGCGGCGGCGGCCTGTTCGGCAAGATGAAGGGGCTCTTTGGCAAGAAGTGATGGCTGCTGATACGACCACGTCGCGATTGATCGCCCTGCTGGCTGAGCGTTCGGCCAAGCGGGGCGATTTCGTGCTGGCCTCCGGCCGGCGCTCCAACCTCTACGTGGACTGCCGCCTGACGGCGATGAGTCCCGAAGGGCAGCTCCTCATCGGCCGCGCCGGGCTGGCCGCGCTCCGCGCCAGCGGCTGGCCGGTGGACGCCGTGGGCGGCCTCACCCTGGGCGCCGACCCCATCGCCTACGCCATTGCGCACGCCAGTGCGTTGGCCGCCGAACGAGGCGAGGGCGAGATGGTTCGGGGGTTTACCGTTCGGAAAGAGGCCAAGCAGCACGGCACCGGGAAGCTCATCGAAGGCCCGTTCCGCGCCGGCGACAAGGTCGTGATCGTGGAGGACGTGATCACCACCGGCGGCTCGGCGCTCAAGGCCGTGGAGGCCGTCCGCAACGCCGGCGGCGAGATCCTGGGGGTCCTGGCCCTGGTGGACCGTCAGGAAGGCGGCCGCGAGGCGCTGGAAGCCGCCGGGCTGCGCGTTCTCGCGCTGGTGACGGCGGCGGACCTGATGCCGCTCATCGCGGGGTAGGAGCGGGGCCCGTTTCGCTGCGGAGCCACTCGGCGGTCTGAATCCGTGACGGGTGGTTCCCAAGGCGACCGAGACGTCCCCCCGCCATCGGGCGTCCTTGGGAGGTATGGACGCCTCCCCCCGCTCTGCCGCTGCCGGTCGGTTCCGGTCGCCTGCGTTTTCGCCCCAGGCGCTCCGCGAGGAGCAGCGGGCCAAGGACGCCGCCACCTTCCGCGTCGCGGCGCGACGGCGGTTCTGGAGCACGCTGCTCATTTCCGGGGCGCTGCTCCTTGCGATGCGCCTGGGACTCGCGGCGGTCTCCCTGACCGTCGTGGGGGTCATGGTGGCGCTCGCACTGGCGGTGAACCAACTGCTCGCCGTCGTCGGTCGCACGCCCTCGCTCTATCGGCCGTGGCTCAAGTATCTGGTCGCGATCGTGGACACCGCGCTGGTCAGCCTGGTCGTGTTCGTGTTCGGCTCGCCGGTGCTGGTGCTGGCCTACGTGCTCGTGATCGTGCCCTACTCGTTCGATCAGGGGACCACGCTGGGCTACGTCACGAGCCTCGCGTCGGTCGTGGGCTTCTTCACGGCGAGCTGGTGGTACGGGCAGCTGCACGCCGCCGATGCGGCCCCGTGGCCGCAGGTGCTGCTCGCCGGCGGGCTGCTACTGGTCGTGGCGCAGCAGGTCATCCAGATGCCGTCCAAGCTCATCGCGCGACTGCGACGCACGCGCGAGCGCATGGCGCGGATCGAACGGGGTGACCTCACCGCGCGCGCCGACGCGCGCCATGACGACGAACTCGGCTTCCTCGAGCGCAGCTTCAATCGCATGCTCGATGAACTCGTGTTGCTCATCGAGACGGTGCAGGAAGAGGCGGAATCGCTCGCCGCGGTGGCGACGCAGGTGTCGGCGACGGCGCATGTGTTGCAGCGCCGCGCCGGCGAAGTGACCGGGAGTGCGGAGTCGTTGCGCGAAGCCCTTGGCCAGCAGCGCGAGAAGGCGAGCGTCGGCGTGCATTCGAGTCGCGAAGCGCGGCACACCGCCGAGCTGGCGCGTCGTACCGCCGAAGCCACGGCGTCCGATGCCAAGGCGCTCGACGATGCGGCCGTCGCCAGCCGGGCGGCCATCGATCGCGCGGCGCAGGCGCTCCTGCGTGTGGGTGCGGAGGTGACGGCCGCGGCTCAACCCGTCCGCGCGCTCGCGCCCGCCTCCGAACAGGTTGGCGACTTCATCGCCACCGTGACACGGATCGCGCGCCAGACGAACCTGCTCGCGCTCAACGCGGCCATGGAAGCGTCGCGCGCCGGCGAGGACGGGGTGGGCTTCGCGGTGGTCGCGGAGGAGATTCGCGTACTGGCCACGGAGAGCGCGCGCGCCGCCCAGGTCGTGGCGGCCACCGTGCAGCGCGTGCGCGGTGACATCACGACCGCCGTGCAGGCGATGGATGCCACCGCCAACGAAGTGCAGGGCGCCGGCGCGATTGCCCGCGACGCCACGCGCGCGCTGAGCGCGATGGTGGATGGCATCGGCCGCGTGTCGCGGCAGAGCGACGAAGTGTCAACGCTGGCGCAGGCTCAGGCGCGCCTGTCGGCGAGTGTGGCTACCGCGTTCGAAGGACTCGACGGCACGGCCCAGCGCGCGAATGCCGGCGCCCGGGCAGCCGCCGACGCGGCCGGTGCCCAGCGGGCCAGCATCGAGGAGCTTTCGCGCAGCGCGCAGCAGCTCACCGCTGCCGCCAGCCGCCTCCGCGCGGTGGCGCTGCGCCACACCGCGGAGTACGCCGTCGTGGCCCCACCCTCGTCACCGCCGGTGGCGACCGCACCGCCGATGCTGACGGACGCGACGCGTGATCAGTGGCCGGTGGATCCGGAGCCGTCACCCTACGCACCCAAGGCGAGCGCGGCGTAAGGCGAGCCACTGTGGCGGCGCGTGGTACGGATCGAAGGTGGCCAGCGCCTCGCGGTGCGGCACGATGAGCTCGCGCCGCATGTGATCGAGCATCCCCTCGCCGGTGTAGCGGCGACGGAATTCGGCGGCGCCGTGACCGAGCACGATGTGGAGATGGCGTGAGAACGCCTGCGGTGACGAGTACTCGAGCTGCAGCGCGACCTGCGTGATGCTCAGGCCGGGATTCTCGAAGAGGCTGGCCGCGCGCACGAGACGGGCGAAGGAGAGATAGCGCTTGGCGGGGGGCAAGCCGGCGCGGAAGAAGCGCGTCATGAAGGTGGTGGGCGTCACGCCTTGCCTGCGGGCGAAATCACGCACCGTGGTGCAGGTGTGCGGGGCATCGAAGAGCGCGGTGATGAAGCGCCGGCTGGTGAGGGTCGCGTGCGGGAGATCCTCGAGAATGCGCGCCTTGGCGATGGTTTCGATGGCGCGCGGATCTTCGCGGGCCACCAGCGTGCGGAGATCGCGCCACCCGGCGGGCTCGCGCGCATCGACCAGCGTGCGCACGCCCTGTTGTCCCATGCTCAGCAGCGCCTGGGTCGCGCGCGATTCGGTGGCCGTCAGCAGCGCCACGGCGGGCACCGCGGGAAACTCCCGCACGAGCCGCGCGATGGCGGGGGCGTCCTGCTGCTGATAGCGCGACACCGAGACCACCACGGCAGACACCGGGCGGCGTCGCATCTCCTCGACCATCTGGTCGAGCGTCTCGCGGTGCAGCGCGACGTAACACCCGGCGCCCGCCGCTTCGACGCGTGGGCGTTCGCCGGGGGTGACGAAGGTCAGGATGGCTTTGTCGCCGGCACGGGTCGCCGTGCCACGTGACGCCGGTGCGGAAATCGCCATGCGGGCTCTCCGAGTGGGCAGATGGACTCGCCGAGGTGGGCGGATGCCGGGAGCGCCTGCGCGACCCGGACCATGCGGCCGCGATGCTATAGCGGTTCGTCACTGCAGCGTCATCCACCCGCAAGCATTTGGGTGGGGGCGGCTATATTTCGGGTTGACGTGTTCCGTCGGCCGGACGGTCGCGAAGCGGGAGAACGGGCCCTCGTGGCTACGCTCCAACTCCGAGGAAAGTCCGGGCTCCATAGGGCAGATCGCCAGGTAACGCCTGGGCGCGCGCGGCGTGAGCTTCGCGTGACGGACAGTGCAACAGAAAGCAAACCGCCTCGGTGGCAACACTGCGGTAAGGGTGAAAGGGTGGGGTAAGAGCCCACCGCGCGAGCGGCAACGTTCGTGGCACGGCAAACCCCGGTCGGAGCAAGGTCAAATAGGCGGTGAGAGACGGCCCGTCTCGCCAAACGGTGTCAGGCCTTCGGGCACGGCATTGAACCGCGGGTAGACTGCTGGAGCGTGTGGGTGACTGCACGCCGAGAGGAATGACCGTCCGGTGGATGACCGTTTCGACGGTCGTTCACTGACAGAACCCGGCTTACAGGCCGGCGGGACACGTCAGGTGAGCGCGGGGCGGGGGATGCATTTCAGGAGTCAGGGGGCAGGGTTCAGGAAGGAGATCGGGCTGCTGCTCGTGCTCGTCGGCTGTGCGCCATCGATCGCGCCGCTGCCGACGCCGGCGGCACCGGTACCGGCGCCGGTGCCGGTCACTCCGGCGCCGGTCGTGCCGCGCGTGGTGCTGCCGTCGCGGCTCTCGGCCACCTCGTGGCGGGTGAGTTCGGTGGCCCGCCTCAAGGCGAATGGCAGCGGCGTCACCGGTGACGAACAGCGCGTGGAGTCGCGCGCGCTCGTGTCGTGGACGCTCACACGCGCGGCGACCGGTGGTCTTCGCGGCACCGGACAGGTGGATTCCTTCACCGTGGTGTCGTCGCTCGATACGGCCAAAAGCGCACCGCGCGGCGCCGCAGCGGCGATGATGCCGGCCATGCTGCTGATCGAAGCCACGGTGGACAGCGCGATCGCGCGCGTGAGCACGCGGCCGCCGCTCGCGAATGAGTGCGATCGCCCCGAAGCCAGCGCCGCGACGCTGGCGCGCGAGCTGTTGCTGCGCATTCCCGATGGCGTGGCGGCCACCGATCGCTGGCGGGACAGCACCGCGACGCTCGTCTGCCGGAGTGGTGTGCCGATGGTCGTCTACACGACGACGTGGTCCACGCTCGAATCGGTGAGCACCGACAAGCTGGTCGTGAAGCGTGAGATCACCACCAAACTCGAAGGCAAGGGTGGCTCGGCGTTTCGCGCGCTCGAGCTCACCGGCAGCGGCACGGGGACCCAGCGCGCCGAGGTGCGTGTCAGCGATGGGTCAGTGTCCAAGCTGGAAGGAACCAGCACACTCACGCTGCAGCTGAAGGAGACCACGCCACCGGCACCGGCGAGGAGTTCGCAGCTGGTACAGCGGACGGAGTTCCGGGCGGAACGCGTGTCTCGCTAGACGGGCTCGCACAGAGCACACAGCGATCCACAGAGGGCACAGGGAACGGCGAACCACGCGTCGTCTCTGTGCCCTCTGTGTTTCCCAGTGTGCTCTGTGCGAGCCGTTCAGCGATGCATCACTGGATCAATCCATCAGCCGCAGCGGCATCACCAGGCAGAGGTACTTCGCCGGATCGTCCCAGCCTTCGGGCTCGATCGTGGCGGCGCGCTCGGGGGCCTTGAAGGTGAGCTTGACCTGCTCGGTCGGCATGTAGCGCAGGATTTCGAGCAGATACGTGGCGTTGAAGCCGATGTCGAGCTGATCGCCGTTGTAGTTCACCGGCAGTTCGTCGCTGGCTTCACCCAGGTCCGGCGTGGTGACGCTGAACTTCAGCATGCCGGTGTTGAAGGACATCTTGATGCGGTGCGTCTGGTCGGACGCGATGACGCTCATGCGCTTGAGGGCGCTGGTGAGCGCCGCCTTGTCGGCGAGGCAGATGCGGTCGTTGTCCTTCGGGATGACCTGCTCGTAGTTCGGATAGGGGCCTTCGACCAGGCGGGTGAAGACCGACGTGAACGGCGAGCGGAAGCCGAGGTGGTTTTCGCCGCGGGCGATCTCGAGCTCCTCTTCGGCCGGAAACAGGCGCCGGATCTGCTCGAGGGCCTTGGGGGGTACGATGAGGTCACCCGAGGCGGTTCCGTCGGCTGGCAGGTCCATTCTGGCCAAACGGTGGCCATTCGTGGCGACCATGCGCATGCGCTGTTCGCGCAGTTCCCAGAGCACGCCGTTCAGGATGGGGCGCGACTCTTCGGTGCTGACGGCGAACGCGGTGTGCGAAATGAGCTTCTGCAGCTCACCGCTCTTCACGCGCCAGGAGCCGTCGAAGCGCACGCTGGGAAAGGTCGGGAACTCGTCGCGCGCCAACCCGAGGAGTTTGAACTTCGAGCGACCGCATTCCAGCGTCACGCGCTGTTCGCCGCTCGCCGCGAGTTTGACCGGCGACGGCGGCAGCTCACGCGCAATCTCGCCCAGCTTCTTGGCGGGAATCGTGATGGCGCCGGGCGTCTCGACATCGGCACTTACCTCGGTGCTGACCGCGATATCGAGGTCAGTAGCCGAGAAGCGAACGCCGCGATCGGTCGTTTCGACGAGCAGGTTGGCGAGCACGGGCAGGGTGGTCTTGGCCGGCACCGCAGCGGTGACGGCCTGAAGGCCTTCCTGAAGCTTGTCGCGCGAGATTGTGAACTTCATGCCCGATTCTGTGGAAGGACTGCTGTTAAAAGAGGTCTTAGATATAAAAACCGTAGTAGCAGCAGGGCGTGTGGGCTTGTTGAGAAACGCCGCAAACTACGGGTTTGGAAGCGTTTTGGCCATGCCGCTTGATGTGGGTTGGGGGTGGAGACTCCCCGAGTCTCCCCGGCCGTGCACATCCGGCGCGGCGCGCCGTGTGGAGGAGTGTGGACCGATGGGGATTCAGGACCCCAGTTGTCCAGTTGTCCGCAGGGTTTCCAACATGCCCCGAATCTTCAGCACCCGGTCCATAAAACCGGGTTCGCCGGCCATATCCTCGGCCACCCGGTCGAGCGAATGGATGACGGTGGAGTGGTCGCGCCCCCCGAAGGCGTTGCCGATTTCCACGAGCTGCAGGCTGAGGAGCTCGCGGCAGAGATACATGGCGACCTGCCGCGGCACCGTGAGCTGCTTGGTGCGCGTCTTGGAGCGGAGCCCATCGGGCGTGACCCCCCATTCCCGGGCCACGACCTGCTGAATGGTGGCCACCGTGATGGTGGTGGGGGGCACATCGGGGAATTCGGACGAGGCCGCTCCCCGCAGCTTGTCGCGGAGGGCCTCGCGGGCGAGGTCCACCGAGATGTCGCGATGCTTGAGCGAGGCGTAGGCCAAGAGCTTGATGATCGACCCTTCGAGCTCGCGCACCGACGACTTCACGTGCTGGGCGATGAACTCGATGACCTCGTCGGGGATCGTCAGCTCGAGGTGATCGAGGCTCGCCTTCTTCTTGAGGATCGCGATGCGATGCTCGAGGTCGGGGGAGTCGATGTTGGCGACCATCCCCCATTCGAAGCGGGAGACGAGCCGCGACTCGAGGCCGGGGATGTCCTTGGGGGGCCGATCGGAGGTGAGGACGATCTGGCGACCGGCCTCATAGATGGCGTTGAAGGTGTGGAAGAATTCTTCCTGCGTGGATTCCTTCCCCTTCAGGAACTGCACGTCGTCCACCAGGAGCAGGTCGATCTCCCGGAAGCGGCGCCGGAAATCGCCCATCTGGCCGGTCTGGATGGCCTGAATGAACTCGTTGGTGAACTGCTCGGTCCCCACGTAGGCGAGGCGCAGGGTGGGGGTGCGCTTGAGGAGCTCGTGCGCGATCCCCTGCATGAGGTGGGTCTTGCCGAGCCCGGTGTCGCCGTAGATGAAGAGCGGGTTGTAGACCTTGCCGGGGGCCTGGGCCGCGGCCTGGGCGGCGGCGGCGGCGACATCGTTGGACTTCCCGATCACGAACTGGTCGAACGTGTATCGGGGGTTGAGTGGCGCCGACATGCGCAGAGGCTGGCCTGTTGCTGGCGCAGCCTGCGGGGCCGGTGGCGGCGCCACGAACATGTCCATCTGGCGCTGGGCGACGCGCGCTTCGCTGACCCGGAAGCGGACCTTCATGGGGTGGCCGAGGGCCACCGGGGCGAAGGTCGCGAGGAGGTCGGCGTGCTTCGACTCGTTCCAGTCGGCCGAGAACTGGTCGGGGGCGCCGACCAGGAGGGTGTCGCCTTCGAGGGCGAGGGCCTCGGTGGGCTCGAGCCACGTCTTCACGGTCTGCTCCGGGAGGACCTGGCGTGCGCGCGTGCGCAGGCGATCCCAGATTTCGGCCGGAGACAGTGACATGCGGAGACGTTCGAGGGGAGGAATGCAGCCCCGGCCACGGCGCAGATGTGGGCGGGGCGGGCGAAGGTACCCGCTCCAGTGTGGATAAGTCAATCAGGCGCGAGCCTGTGAGTTGGCGCCTCCGGCGGGGCGAGGCGACTGGTGTCGCGGGGGTGTCATACGTGATGGCAGGCAAGTCGAGGTGGGCGCGGCCAACTCGTTGTGCGAGGCCGATTTGGGTGGGGCGCCGGGGTTGACCTTGGGGGTCGGGGCGGGTAAGTTCGGTGGCTACCCGCTTTCACATCGACCTTTCGTATTCGTAAGAGCTGCATATGGGCAAGCCCACCTATCGTCCGCGCAACACGCGTCGCATCCGCAAGCACGGTTTCCGTGCGCGCATGGAGACGAAGTGGGGCCGTGAAGTCCTCGCTCGCCGCCGCAAGAAGGGGCGCAAGCGCCTGACCGTTCAGCTCCCGTCGAAGTACGCGGGCGCCTGACGATCGCCCGTTCCCGCGCGCGCAACGCCTGACGCGCGGGACCGAGCTCGAGCGGGTTCGACACGAAGGGAAGCGAGTACGCACCGCGTCCATGGACGTGCGCGCGACCGCTTCCCTTCCTGCGTTTCCTGCCCCCACCCCGCGCCCGCGGGTGGGCTTCGTGGTGCCGCGCTACAAGCACAGCGCCGTGGACCGCAACCGGCTGAAACGCCGCCTGCGGGAGCTCGTACGGGTGCTGGTGCTTCCCGACCTGCCTCCGCTGGATGTGGTCGTGCGCGTCTTTCCCGTCGCCTACACGCGGACCTTTGACGCGCTCGAAGCCGAGTTGCGGCACGCCATTGCCAAGCTCACCCGCGACATGCTGCGCGAGGCGCCGCGCGAGGCCCCGCGCGGCGCGACGACCGATCCGCCGCCCGACCCGGCGCGCGAGCTGTCGTGATGCTGCCGGTGTCGATACCGCTCCGGCAGTGGCCGCGTCGCCTGCTCATTCTGGGCGTGCGCGGGTATCAGCTGGTGCTCTCGCCCATCTTCGGGGGCGCGTGCCGGTATTATCCTTCCTGCTCGGTGTACGCGATCGAGGCGCTCGAGAAGCACGGCGCCTTTCGCGGCGGATGGTTGGCGCTGCGCCGTATTGGCCGCTGCCATCCATTCCGGCCCGGTGGATTCGACCCCGTTCCGTGATCCGCCAGCGGCACTGCGCATCTCTCTGATCTATCCATGGAACCACGTCGCCTCGTCCTCGCCGTCGTCCTGATGGCGGCGGTCCTCGTTCTGACGCCGTACCTCTTCCCCAGGCCGAAGCCGGTGCCCGGGAAGACGGCGGCCGATTCTGTGCGCGTCGATAGCGCGCGCGCTGACACGCCGACGCCCACCGCGGTCCCGACCGCGACGGCGGGTGCCACCCCCGGCATGAGCGCCGCGCCGGCGGACTCCGCCGCGCCCGCCGTGCTGGCGATCGATACCACGACCGTGAGCGGCGCCAACGCCGCCTACCGCACCACGAATCGCGGGGCCGCGCTCATCGGCGCGGCGATGCAGCAGTATCAGGCGCTCCTCAACAAGGGGCGCACGAAGGGCGGGCCGGTTGAACTCGCGCTGCCCAACGACAAGCTGCTCGGCTATCGCCTGGTCGTGCCGGGCGACACGATCGACCTCGGCAAGCAGACCTTCGCGACCGAGAAGGGCGAGGCCGATGGCACGCCGTTCACGAAGTACACCGCCGCCATCGGTGCGCGCTCGGTGGCGATCACCTACTCGTTCCTCCCCGACAGCTATCGCGTGAACGTGGCCGTCGCGGTGAGCGGCGTGCCGGAGAACAGCTACTTCCTGGTGGATCTGCCTCCCGGCTTCCGCAGCTCCGAGGCCGACACGGTGGAAGACCACCGGCATCTGGAGTACGCGTTCAAGCCCGATGCCAAGGGCGCCGGCAAGGTGACGTTCGCGTCGCTCGATCCCGGCGAGCGCCGCATCGAAAGCGGCCCGATCATGTGGGCGGTGGCCAAGAGCAAGTACTTCATGCTCGGCGTGCTGAGCCCCAAGGGCGCGCCCGCCTTTGCCGAAGTGAACTTCACCGGCGGGCCGCGCATCGCGAAGGCGGCGACGCGGTCGGCGGGGACCCTCGTGGCGCCACTCAAGGGTGGCAATCTCGCGTTCGAGATCTACGCCGGCCCGCAGGAGTTCAAGCGGCTGGTGGCGATGGGGCGCGAGTTCGAAACATCGAACCCGTACGGTGGCTGGTTGCAGGGCATCGTGCAGCCGTTCGCCACGATCGTCATCAAGCTGCTGCTCTGGATGAAGAGCACGCTGGGGCTGTCGTACGGCTGGATTCTCGTGCTCTTCGGCATCTCGGTGCGCATCATCCTGTGGCCGCTCAACCAGAAGGCGATGCGCAGCTCGATGCAGATGCAGCGCATTCAGCCCGAGATGCAGGCCATCCAGACGCGCTACAAGAACGATCCGCAGAAGCTGCAGCAGGAAATGATGGCGCTGTACAAGGCGCACGGCATGAGCCCGTTCAGCGGCCTCTCCGGGTGCCTGCCGATGCTGATCCCGCTGCCGGTGTTCTTCGCGCTCTTCTTCGTGTTCCAGAACACGATCGAGTTCCGCGGTGTGCCGTTCCTCTGGTTCCCCGACATCTCGCTCAAGGATCCGTTCTACATCATCCCGATCCTGGTGGCGATCACGGCGATGACGCTGAGCTGGATCGGCATGCGGGGCGTGAAGGCGAACGAGCAGCAGCGCATGATGATGTACATCATGCCGGCCATGATGATGGTGATCTTCCTGAACATGGCCTCGGGGCTCAACCTGTACTACTTCGTGCAGAACCTCGCGTCGCTGCCGCAGCAGTGGCTGATCTCGCGTGAGCGGAGCAAGGCCACGCCCCTCGTACGGGGATAAGTCCGCGTGACCTCGGCGCTGCTGCCGGGAGGCGACGATACGATCGTCGCCGAAGCGACGGCGGCCGGTCGCGGGGCGATCGCAGTCATTCGGCTGTCAGGGGCGCGCGCCACGGATGTGGCGCGCGCCCTTGGCGCATCCGCGCTCACGCCGCGCCGCGCCACGCGCGTGCGACTGGTGCATCCCACCTCCGGCGAGCCACTCGACGACGCGCTGGTCACCTGGTTCGCTGCGCCGCACTCGTATACCGGCGAAGACGTGGTGGAACTGGCCACGCACGGCGGGCGCGTGGCGCCCGCGCGCGTGCTTGCCGCCTGTGTCGCCGCGGGGGCCCGCATCGCGTACGCCGGGGAGTTCACGCGGCGGGCGGTGGTGCACGGCAAGCTCGATCTGCTGCAGGCAGAAGCGGTGGCGGATCTGATCGACGCGCGCACGAGTGCGCTGCAACGCGTGGCGCTGGCCCAGCTGGATGGCGGACTCTCGCGGCGTCTGCTCGCGTTGCGCGAAGCGGTGCTCGAGCTCGAGGCGCTGCTGGCGTACGATGTGGACTTTCCGGAGGAGGACGACGGACCCATCGACCGCACGCGCATCGCCGACGCCGCGACCGGGCTCCGCACGCAACTCTCGGCGTTGCTTCGTACGGCGCCCACCGGCGCGATGCTCCGCGACGGCGCCCTGGTGGTGCTGGCGGGTGCGCCGAATGCGGGGAAGTCGTCGCTCTTCAATGCGCTGCTGGGCGACGCGCGCGCCATCGTGACGCCGATCGCCGGCACGACGCGCGACGCCATTGAAGCGGTGCTCGATCGCGCGCCGGTACCGCTGCGGCTCGTCGATACGGCCGGGTTGCGTGAGACGACCGATACGCTCGAACAGCTGGGGATCGAGGTCAGCGCGCGATATCTCGCGCAGGCGCAGGTGGTGCTGGCCTGCGGTGCCTCAGCCGACGAGGTGGCGAAGACGCAGCAGGCGGTGGCTCCGCTGACGGCGGGCGTGGTGCTGCCGGTGCTGACCAAGGCCGATCTGCATCCCGCGCTCGCGGCTGACCCGACCGCTGTGAGCGCCGAGACCGGCGAGGGGCTCGCGGCGCTGCTGGCGCGCATCGATGCCGCGCTGGCTCAGGCGGCACCGGCGGAGACCGATGCGGTGCTGATCACCCGCGAGCGGCATCGTCTGGGTCTGACCGCGGCGCTCGACGAGATCCAGGCCTTCGAGGCGGCATGGAGCGACGGCGCGCTGCCGGCGACGGTGGTCGCGGTGCATCTCTATGCGGCGCGCACGGCGCTCGAGGAGCTGATCGGGTCGGTCGATGTGGAGGACGTGCTGGGGCGGGTGTTTGCGTCCTTTTGCATTGGCAAGTAACGCGCATGCGACTTTGAACTGATCGCACAGAGATCACAGAGCCACAGAGCGCACAGCGGCGCGCTTCGATTCAATCCGAAGCGCGCCGCTGTGTTTCTCTGTGACTCTGTGTCCTCTGTGCGATCAGTTCCTACGATCTCGCCAACTGCGTCCGGTGACTCAGGACACGACGGTGAGGCGCGGCCGCTCGCTCACCGGTTCGGCGGCCGCGGCGAGTTCGAAGGCGTTCGCCCGCACCGACCAGGCGAAGCCGCGCGTGTTGATGGCCGCTTCGACCATGCGGGCGCCGAGGAAGTAGCCGGCGCGTTCGGGGAGGATGGTCCGCTCCACGGTGCGGGCTTCGTCGCTCATGCCGCCGGAGAGGTAGCGGAGGCGGAGGCCGAGGGCGGCGCGCTCGAAGTCGGCGCTGGCGGCGCGTGCGAGCACGGGCTCGACTTCGCGGATCCGCGCGTACTGGCGGCGGGCGAAGCCAAAGTATTCCCACGCCGCGTGTCCGGGGCTGATGGCGCGCGAGACGTGCACCGCCAGCCCTTCGTTCACCAGCAGCTCGCGGAGCGTGGCGAGGCGGCCGGTCTCCCAGTAGGAGTAGTTGCCGCCGGCATCGAGGACGAGCTCGCGCATGCTGCTGCGGCTGGCCGGCGACGTGTAGCGCACGACGTGGGTGATCTCGTGCGCGAGCCAGAGCGGGATGAGCTCGGGGTCGAGGCCAAGTCCCTGCGTGTCGGGATTGGCGACGCCGGTGAAGTGCTCGAGGCACACAAAGGCGACGCCGCGCCCGTCGACGACGAGTTCACCGGCATTGGCGGCGCCGACGCCGACCATGAGCACGATGTCGTAGCTGACGTCGATGTCGAGCAGCACGCGCACCTTTTCCTCCGTCTGGCGCGCGAGCGCGACGACATCGGTGGAGGCGAGCAGGGTGCGCAGGTCGCTGCGATCGGCGGCGACGGTGGCGCGCACCACGTCCTCGAAGTGCGGGCCCGACGGCTCCAGCACATAGTTCTCCCAGTACGCCGTGAGCAGCGCGCGGTGACGCTCGAAGTACGCCAGGTAGGCAGCCTGGCGATCATCGGCGTCAAGGACGGCGAGGAAGTCTGGGACGAGATTGATCAACATCGACGCGGCAAGTTAGCCGCCGAGCCGGGGGGCAACAAGGCGCGACCGGCGGCCCCGGCGTCCGCGTGCCGGCCGGGGTGTTCAAGCCCGGGCGTCCGGCTGCCGAGACTCCTCGACATCACCGTGTCCCGACGCGCCATGACGACCCTGCATCTCATCGAACTGACTTGTCCCGTGTGCGAGCGTGAGTTCCGCTCGCAGACCGTCGTGGCCACGAATGGCTTCGGCGGAAAGCGGACCGATTTCCACGAGCGGGCGGCGGGTATGCAGCCGCTGCCGTACTTCGTGCATCTGTGCACGCATTGCGGGTACGCCGGCGTCACGCGCGACTTTGGTGACGAGGTCGAACTGACCGCCTGGATCAAGGAGCTCGTGTGGGCGGAGCTGGCGCCGTCGCTGACGCACTCGCTGCCGTCCGGATCCCTCAAGTACGAGCACGCGGCGAAAGTCGCGGCGTGGCAGGGGAGCGATCCGCGGTATCTCGCCGATCTCTATCTCCGGGCCGCGTGGTGCTGCGTCGATGAAGGGGACAGCGAAGCCGAGCGGTTCTTCCGTCGCCACGCGGCGTGGCGCTTCGCCGATGCGCTGGCAGCGTTCGATGGCGTCCCGCCGGATGAGCGCGCGGTGATCACGTATCTGATCGGCGAGCTCTGGCGGCGCGTGGGCGATGAGACGCAGGCCCAATCCTGGTTCGACAAGGTGCCTGAGGAGGTCACCGAGCCGGACGTGCAGGCGTGGGTGCTGGAGGCGGCGTGTCAGCAGAAGACGGAGCCGCGGGAGTGGTTTTCGTAACTACGAAGGGCGTATACGAACGGCGTATACGTGGGGCGCATACGTGGGGCGTATACGTGGGGCGGGAACGGCGGGAACTGCGGGGCTAGCGGGTGCCGAAGAGGCGGTCGCCGGCGTCGCCTAGGCCGGGCAGGATGTAGCCATGCTCATTGAGCTCGCGGTCGAGACTGGCGGCGAGAATGGGGACGTCGGGGTGCTCGCGGGAGAGGCGGGCGACGCCCTCGGGGGCGGCGACGAGGCACAGGAACCGAATGCGGCTCGCGCCGGCGCGCTTGAGTGAGGCGACCGCGGCGGCGGCGCTGCCGCCAGTGGCGAGCATGGGATCGAGGAGCAGGAAGTCGCGCTCGCTCACATCGCCCGGCACCTTGAAGTAGTAGTCCACCGGCTCGAGCGTATCGTGATCGCGATAGAGGCCGATGTGGCCCACGCGCGCCGAGGGCATGAGGCGCAGAATGCCTTCGACCATCCCGAGGCCGGCGCGCAGAATGGGGACGAGCGTAAGCTTCTTGCCGCGCACGGCCCAGCCCGTCGCGTGTTCGAGCGGGGTGTCCACGCCCACCGGCTCCAGCGCGAGATCCCGCGTGGCTTCGTACGCCATCAGCATGGCGATCTCGTCCACCAGCTCCTTGAACTGCTTGGTCGGCGTGGCGCGGTCGCGCAGAAGCGTCAGCTTGTGACGAACCAGCGGGTGGTCTACGATGCTGAGCGTGGGGAAGTCGTGGGGTGTGGACATCGCCAATCCTGATCGCGTCGAAACGAGAGCTCACGGGTGACCAACGACGCCGCGCGCCGGCGTGGCAGCGAAGCTAGCGCGTCGTCGCCCGCGGCGCAGGACGCGCCGGCGCACGACCTCCGGGCGCGCCTGGCCACGGTGCTGCGCCATGGGCGGAGCAGTACGGCCTTTCGCGCGCTCGGTCCCGACCTGTGCGTCTGGCGGCCGGTGGCCGACGGCGCCGATGCCGATGCACACGCCGAAGCGGATGCCGATGCGGATACCGAAGCGGATACCGATGCGCTCGTGGCGTATGCAGCGGTTCGCGGTGCCGCCGTGGCAGCCGGTGAACCGGTCGCCGATGTCGACCGCCTGGTCGCGGTGGCGGAGGCGTTCATGGCGGCGCAAGCGACCGCGGGGCGCCGGCCCTCGTTCTTTGCGACCGAGGGGCGGCTGGCGCGCTCACCGCAGCTGGCGCGGCGGCTGATCGGTGAACAGCCGGTATGGGACCCGCAGGCGTGGGACGCCGGGGTGCGCGCGCACAAGTCGCTGCGCGAGCAGCTGCGGCGCGCGCGCGCCAAGCGGGTCGTCGTGGAGGTCGTCGACACGGCGCAGCTCACCTCGGCCGCGTTTCAGGACGCCCTGTCCGCGTTGCAGGCGCGCTGGCGCGCGACGCGCAGCATGCCGCCGATGGGGTTTCTGGTGACGCAGGCGCTCACCGAAGGCGCAGCCCATCGTCGCACCTGGCTGGCGCGACAGGGCGATACGCTGGTGGGCGTGTTGTCGATGGTGCCGCTACCGGCGCGTCCGGGCTGGCTGCTTGAGCATCTGCTGCGCGATCCCGATGCGCCCAACGGGACCGCGGAACTGCTGGTCGATGTGGCCATGCGCACGCTGGCTGCCGAAGGCGCGACGTGGGCGACGCTGGGGCTCGCGCCACTCCATGGCGCCATCGATCCCACGCTCGCGCGGCTCCGGCGGTGGTCTCGACCGCTGTTCAATTTTGCGGGGCTGTCGCAGTTCAAGCACAAGCTGCGCCCCACGCACTGGGAGCCGATCTATCTCGCGTGGCCCGCGCACGGCTCGGGGTGGCGCGCGATGCGCGATGGCTTGCGCGCCTTCGCCGGCGGATCGTTTCTGCGCTTTGGTGTGCGCACCATCTGGCGCGGCCCCACACCGGTCTTGCAGGCGCTCGAGTGGCTCCTGCTGCCCTGGACGATGTTGTTGGCGCTCGCGCCCACCACTCCCTGGTTTCCGTCGCGCGCGGTGCAGGGGGCGTGGGTGCTGTTCGACGGCGCTCTGCTGCTGGCCCTGCGCACGGTGCGCCAGCGCAGTACGGCGCACGGACCGGATGAGCGCCGCGTCGTGTCGCGACTCGCGACTGGTATTGCCGTCGCAGTCACGCTCGACGCCCTGCTGACGCTCAGCGAAGCCGTCCTGCATCGCGCGCCGCGCGAGGTCGGGATGTGGGGCGCCGTACTGACGGGAATCGCCTGCGCAGGTCCGTTATTGGCGGCGCCGATGCTGTGGGGTGCCGCGCAGCGGGCCCGCCTGCTCGCGCGCCCGTTGGCGCGACTGCGACCGACCTCCTCGGCGTTACCTTGAAGGCATGGCTTCCACTCCGACGTCTTTCACCCCGCTGCGCACGCCGGCGCAGTGGCAGCGCATCGCGGTGTATTGCGCATCGAATGACGGCGCGCGCCCCGCGTATCTGGCGGCGGCGCGTGCGATGGGGACGCTGCTCGCGCAGGAAGGACTCACCGTGGTGTACGGCGGCGGTCGCGTGGGGCTCATGGGCGCGCTGGCCGACGCCGCGATGGCGGCCGGGGGCGAAGTCATTGGCGTGATGCCGCACGGGCTCGTGCAGCGCGAGGTGGCGCATCATGGACTCACGGCGCTGCATGTCGTGGACTCCATGCATGAACGCAAAGCGCTGATTGCCGACCTTGCCGACGCGTTCATCACCATGCCCGGCGGGATCGGGACGCTCGAGGAGTTCTTCGAGACGTGGACGTGGGCCCAGCTTGGCGTGCACCGCAAACCGGTCGGACTGCTCGACACCGATGGGTTCTGGGCACCGTTGGAGCACCTGCTCGATCATGTCGCGGCCGAAGGCTTTCTGCGCGGTACCCCGCGCGACTGGCTGGTGCGAGCACCCACGCCCGCGCAGTTGCTGGCGGCGCTCCGCACCTTCGAGCCTCCCACCGTACGACGCTGGCTCCGCCTGGGTGAAACCTGAGCAGCCACTCGGCTGCACCTAGCGCCTGCCCGTCAGCCCGCCGAGAATGCCAGTCGTATGTCTGTGGATCCTCGCGCGCGTTCTGATACTTCGATGGTCGAACCGCCCAGCCCGCCGTTGCTGGCGCGCGCCCTGGCGGTGCTGGCGCTGCTCGCGCCACTCCCCAGCCTGATCGGGTGGATCACCGCGACCCCATGGCTCGTGCAGCCAATGGCGACGTTTGCGCCGGCGCGGGCGTGGGGCACGGTCATGATTCCGCTGGGCGCGCTGGCCATGGTGGCCAAGCTCCGCGGCCACCGACGCGAGGCGCGCGCGTTCGCCTGGGCCAGCATGGGCGTGGCGCTGGTCGGCATGATCGCGGCCGTGGTCGGCGTGCCGCTCCCCCTCGACGGCTGGGCGGCCGCCCGCGTCGGCATGCCGCTGCATCCGGAGACCCGAGCGATTTCGCTCTCGATCGGCGCGCTGTTCCTGATGGGCAACAGCGCGCTGTTGCTGCTGGCATCCTCGCGACCCTCCGATCGCAAGCTCGTCGTGGCCGGCGCGCTGGCCGCCACGCAGCTGGCGATGGCCAGCGTCCTGTTTCTCTCCCAACTGGCGGGGCTGCTCGAGCCGAGCCGCTATCCCATGCTGCAGGCGCCGCTGCATGGCCTGCTCGCCGCGATGGCGCTGGGCGGCGCGTTGCTGCAGCGGGCCACGGCGCGCGAATATCGCACGCCAGCCCCACCGCGCTGGGCACCGGTGTTGGCCGGCGTGAGTACGACGCTCGTGGTCCTCGTGCTCTGGCAGGCGCTCACCGCGCGGGAAGCGGCGCAGGCGCGCAGCCGTGATGCCATGGCGATTGCCGCGCTCGATCGCGCGGTGCAGCGACAATACGGCACGGTGCATCGGGCGCTCGGACGCACCGCCGTCTACCTCGCGACGTCCACGCAGCGGCGCGATCCGGTGTGGGAAACCACGCTGCCCCGCCTGATCGATGAGACGGATGGGCTGGCGCGGCTCATCTGGACCGATGCGCGCGGGCGCCTGCTGCGCGCGGTCCCGGACTCGGCGCCCGACGCGGCGGGGTTGGCGTCGCTGCAGCGGTTCGTGGCGAGCGGCCCCGTGAGCGCGGCACTCGACGATACCAGTGCCGCGCGTCATTCCATCGCGCTCGACGGACCGTGGCGCGTCGCGCTGTGGTCGCGGGTCCCCTCGCCGGTGTTCGACACGACCTATCTGTTCGCCATCATCGATGAGCCGCAGCTGTTGCGCCTGTTTGCGGACGACGCGCGTCAGGCGGCGGCGATTCGGGCCAGCGATGGAGCGGCGCTGCTGTTGGCGAAGGGGACGCTGCGGGCGGATGCACTGAGCCGTACCGTGCAGATCGGCCCGCGGACGGTGCAGGTGGCCATGTCCGGACCGGCGCAGGAGTCGCACTCGCCTTTACCCGATGTGGTGTTGGCCCTCGGGCTGGCCGTGGCGGCGCTGCTGGCGATCACCCTGTGGTTGCAGCGCCGCATCTGGGAGCAGGCCCAGGCCGACGGCATGACGCGCATGCAGGAAGCCATCGAGCGCGCCACCGATGGGATCTGGGAACTCGATGTGCGTACCAACGCCACCCATCGCAGCGCCGCGCTCTTGCGCTCGCTGGCGATTGACGCGGCGTTGCTGGCTCGTGGCTTCGACCGCTGGTTGGCCTTGATCCACCCCGACGACGTCCCGCGTGTTTCGGACGCCATCGGCCGGCACCTGCGAGGGGACGCGGATGCGGTGGAAGTCGAATACCGGGTGCGCGCCGGCGATGGCACGTGGCATACCCTGATGGATCGCGGGCGGGTGGTGGAGCGCGATGGGGCTGGCCGTCCCGTGCGTCTGCTTGGCATCTCCGCCGACGTCACCGAGCGGCTGCGGGCCGAAGTGGCCATCGAGGAGAGCGAGCGCCGCTTCCGCGTGATGTTCGAAACGGCGTTTCAGGTGCAGCTCCTGCTCGATCTCGACGGCACGATTCTCGAGGCCAATGAGGCGGCCGGGGAGCTCGCGGGTGTGGCGCCGGACGCCCTCCCCGGTCGCGCCTTCGCGATGGCGCCGTGGTGGGCGCACGACCCCTCCATTCCTCAGCAGATTCAGGCGCGCTTCGAGCGTGCGCGGGCCGGCGAGACCCAGCGGTTCGAGGTGGAGCTGACCGAGCCGCGCGATCGACCGACCACGGTGGACTTCTCGCTCAAACCGATCCGCGATGCCGAAGAGCGCGTGGTGCAGGTGCTGGCGGAGGGGCGCGATCTCACCATTCGCAAGCGCGCCGAGGAGTCGCTGCGCGAGATCAGTGCGCTCACCACGATGGGACAGCTGGCGGCGCGCGTCGCGCATGAGATCAACAACCCCCTCGCGGGCATCCAGAACGCCTTTCTGCTCATCCGCGGGGCCATTCCCACCGATCACCCGCACTATCGGTTTGTGGGCGCGATCGAACGCGAGATCGGCCGCATCGCCGCGGTGACCCGGCAGCTGTACGAGACCTATCGGCCCGATGCACTGATGGAGCGGCAGGCCTCGGTGACGATTGCGATCAGCGATGCGGTGAGTTTTCTCGAGCAGGTGAACCGGGCACGGCACGTGCGCATCGTGACCGACGTGTCGCAGGCCCCCTCGATGGTGCCGGTCCCCGATGCGCTCTTGCGACAGACGTTGTACAACCTGGTGCAGAACGCCGTCGATGTCTCGCCCATGCACGGCACGATCGAAGTCCGGGCGTGGGTGCAGGGTGACGAGTGCGTCCTCACCGTCGCCGATGAGGGTCCGGGCGTTCCGCCGGCGATTCGCGAGCGGATCTTTGACCCATTCTTCAGCACGAAGGATCGAACGATGAAAACGGGTGGTATGGGAATTGGCCTGACGCTGGTGCGCCAGTCGGTGCTCGCCGTGGGCGGCCGCATCGAAGTCCGCAGCCGTCCGCAGGGGGGCGCGAGTTTGAAGTCCGCCTGCCGATGACCCCTCTGGATACCGGAGTGTTGCGATGAGTCGCGGCCGCATCCTCATCGCCGATGATGAGCCGACCTTTCTCACCTCGACCGCGGAATTACTGCGCCGTGAGGGCTTCACGGTCGATACGGTCGAGGACGCTCAAGGGGCGCTGGCGGCCATTGCCGCGCAGCCTTACGACCTCTTGATCACGGACCTCGAGATGCCCGGCAACGCCGATCTCGATCTGGTGCAGCAGGTGGCCAGCATCAGCGGCGGATTGCCGATCATCATCATCACCGGGTTCCCCTCGGTGCGATCGGCAGTCGCCTCCATCGAGCTCCCCGTGGCGGCGTATCTCGTCAAACCGGTGCATTTCCCGGAGCTGCTCAAGCGCGTGTCGTCGGCCGTTGCGCGCTTCCGCTCCTACCAGGCGATGCAAAGCGCCGAAGCGCGGCTCCGTGAGTACCGCGAACAGCTCGAACCCGCCGGCCTGCCGGTGCTGACGCCCGATCCCCGGGCGGCGGACACGCGCACCGGGGTGGACATGTTCCTGGCGCTGACGCTCCGGAACGTGATGGGTTCGCTCACGGATCTCGAACAGTTGGGGCGGGCGCTGGCCGGCCAGCCCGTGGTGCAGGCGCACCCGTGTCAGCTGATCAACTGCCCACGCGGGGCCCAGTTGCAGGCGGCCGTGGAAGAAACGATCGCCGTGCTCGAAGAAACCAAGGGCGCGTTCAAATCCAAGACGCTGGGTGACTTGCGGCAGAAGTTGGAGCTCGTGCTCAAGCACGTGTAGCCAGTGATGTAACGGTCTGCGCGGATGGGACGGATTCTGCACAATCCATCCACATCCGCGCGACGCAGGGCACAGTTGTCGGCCGAACGCTCTTGCGGCGGTGGGCCGAGTCCGCAATGTTCCGTATTCGGGCTACGTGCCATGCCACACGTCACGCGGTCCGGACGACATACTCTCCTTGGCGAACGGGATTCGGTCCCGGCAGTCGAAGGCGCGCAGACAGCTTCCTCACCGGAGCCGTCTCGCGCCTTTTGTGTTTTCACGCTCCCACGCATCCGGACTATGAGCAACGCCGCTCTGTACACCGCCGACATGCCCACCCCCGCCCCGATGGGACGCCTGCCACTCAGCCCGATTCCGGTGCGAGCCGGAGCCCAGCGCGAGCGCCCGGGGCGGCAGCCCGCGCCGGGTGCGCTGACCACGAGCGTGCAAGCCCAGCTGGATGGTGGCACGCGCACGATTTCACGCGTACTCGTCGTGACGCAGAATGACGACGCGCAGGCCGCGCTCCGGGCGACGCTCGAAGCGGATGGGCGCGAAGTGTTGCACGCCACGCAGGCCGCCGGTGTGGTCGACATGATTGCCCGCGCCGAGGTGGACCTCGTGGTCAGCGATGCGCAGCTCCCGGATCACAGCGGCTTGACGCTGCTGCTCGCCCTGCGAGACGCGCACCCCACGCTGCTGACCGTCCTCCTGTCCGACGCCGAAGCCCACCGGGCGGCGCAGCAGGCGGCGGAGCATGGCGCGGCGGACTTTCTGAGCGCCGCCCCCGTGGACGCCCACGAAGTGGGGGCGTTCCTGCGGCGTGCCGAAGCGATGCAAATGGTGCGCGACCAGCAGTCGCTGCGGGCGGAGCGCGATGACGAGGTCATGGAGTTCCGCGGCATGTACGGCACCACGCCGGTCATGCGCGAGGTGTTCCGCATGATCTCGCGGGTGGGGCGCACCGATGTCACGGTGCTCGTGACCGGTGAGAGCGGGACCGGCAAGGAGCTGGTCGCGCGGGCGCTGCACGAAGAGAGCTCGCGTCGCAACAAGCCGTTTGTGGCCCTCAACTGCTCGGCGCTGCCGTCCGAACTGGTGGAGAGTGAACTGTTCGGCCACACGCGTGGGGCGTTCACCGGGGCGGTGAAAGATCGCGGTGGTTTGTTCGAAGCGGCCCATGGCGGCACCCTCTTCCTGGACGAGATCGGCGATCTGGGCGCGTTGGCGCAGGCCAAGGTGCTCCGGGCGCTCGAGAACGGCGAAGTCATGCGCGTGGGTGGCACGAAAACGACGCGCGTGGATGTGCGCGTGCTTGCGGCGACCAACCGGCCGCTCGACGAGATGGTCTCCGACGGCCGCTTCCGCGAAGACCTGCTCTATCGGCTCAAGGTCATCTCGCTGGCGCTGCCGCCGCTGCGCGATCGCAAGGCGGATCTGCCGCTGCTGGCCACGCATTTCCTGTCGGTCTTCGCCGAGCGGCATGGGTTGCCGCTGCGGGTGATCGGTGAGGACGCGCGGGAGATCCTGATGCAGTACGACTGGCCCGGCAACGTGCGCGAGCTGCGCAACGTGATCGAGGGCGCGCTGGTGATGTGCGATGGTGCCGAGATTGCTGCGTGCGATTTGCCCGTGAGTCTCATGCAGCACGAGGTGGTCCGGCCGCTCGCGCTGCTCGAACAAAGTGCGGACCTGCCCTTCGTCGAGGCGCGCGAGCGCGCGCTGCGCGAGTTCGACCGCGCGTTCCTGAGTGCGGCGCTGGCGCGCAACGGCGGCAACATTGCGCGCACGGCGCGCGCGCTGGGCTTGCATCGACAGTCGTTGCAGAAGCTGCTCGCGCGGCGGGACCTGCGGAACGCCTGAGCGGGTCACGGCGCCGATCCCTTCCTAGGGCACGGCGCGTTGGTGATCTCGCTCCAGTGTGCGCTGCATCATGGTGACGTATGTCCAGTGTGCAGCGCATCACGGCGTGCAGAACGTGGCACCGGTACGCATACGTGAGCGATCATCAGGGGTACCGATCGCGCCACCTATCGACCCGGGGGGGACCGATGAAGCTGGCGATGAAGCACATGCTTTCGGATTTCGTGCTGTTGCTGTTGGCCCAGCATGTCACACAGCGGGCGCTCCACGTGATGCCTGCCATGTGGCACGAACTGCGGCAGTGGGCGCGCACGTGGCGGCCGGTGTCCTTCGCGGAGTGGCCGCGACAGCGGGAGTGGTAATCCGCATCCGACCCACCGCCCACAACCAAGAACCCGACACCCACAACTGATCAGTTTGGGGTGTCGGGTTTTTGGTTGTGGGTGGTGGGTGGCTGCTGGACTTCGGCGAGATCGTGCACGACACGGCGGGACACCCGGCACCTTTCCGCACCGGACATCCCGCCACTCGTGCGCCCCGACGGGGTCCACGGCAGGTCGTACCCGGCGGCACCCCTCGTCGTTTACCCTTCCGCTCCGCCGTTTGTGCTCTATGATTGAGGCGTCACGCCAGTCTCGCGTGATGCGCAGCCGACGCAGGCGCGCCAATGAGGAAGCAGTGGCCGAGGGGAGTGATGGCACGCGGGACCATGACCGATGCGATGATTCCGGCAGTCGCAGAGCGCTTTCGTGCGCTCGCCGAGCCTGCCCGCTTGTTCCTGCTCCGAGCGCTCGTGGCGCGCGGTGAGCAGACCGTCAACGAGTTGGTGACCACAACCGGGTTGCAGCAGGCCAACGTGTCGAAGCATCTGCAGGTGCTGCACGCGCACGGCTTCCTGCGTCGCCGCAAGGACGGGCTGTACGTCTACTACGCGCTGGCCGACAAGCAGGTCGCCAAGCTGTGCGACCTGATGTGTCAGCGGATGAGCACGGTGGCGGTCGCCAGCGACTGAGGCGTCCACCAGCGTGAGGCGGTACCTTGGGGAAGCCGTCGCGTCCTCCCCCTTCCGCTCTCGCCTTTCATGCAGATCGAATTCGCCGGCGCCGCCCGTGAAGTCACGGGCTCGTGTCACATCCTCCGCATCGGGACCGGGCGTGCCCAGCGCACGGTGCTCCTCGACTGCGGCATGTTCCAGGGTCGGCGCAGTGAGTCGCGGGCCAAGAACGCGGCCTTGCCGCTGCCGGTCAGCGAGATCGATGCGATCGTCCTGAGCCACGCCCACATCGACCACGCGGGCCGACTGCCGTACCTGGTCGCGCAGGGGTACAAGGGCACCATCTGGTGCACCGCGGCGACGCGCGATCTCTGCGCGATCATGCTGGCCGACTCGGCGCATATCCAGGAGAAGGACGCCGAGTTCCTGGCCAAGCATCGGGATGAGCACATCGAGCCCCTCTATCGGGTCGAGGACGCCACGCGCACCCAGGCCCAGATGGTGGGCATGCCGTACCACAAGTGGTTCGACGTGACGGATGGCGTGCGCGCGATGTTCACCGAGGCCGGCCACATTCTGGGCAGCGCCTCGGTAGCGCTCGAGCTGCGCGAAGGCGACACCTTTCGCCGGGTGGTCTTCTCGGGCGATATCGGCCGCAGCGGCCTGCCCATCATTCGCGACCCGGAAGCGCCACCGTTGGGCGCCGATGTGGTGCTCTGCGAAAGCACCTACGGCAATCGCGATCATGAACCGGTGGAAGGCGCACGCGACCAGCTGGCCGATTGCATCCGCCGCACGGCCGCGCGGGGCGGGCGCGTGCTGATCCCGGCTTTTGCGGTGGGACGCACGCAGGAGCTGCTGTACGACATCCACACGCTGCTCCGCGACGGCAAGATCCCCTCGATCCCGGTCTACATCGATTCGCCGCTGGCCACCGCGGCCACCGGGGTGTTTGCGATGCACCCGGAAGTCTTCGACCGGGGCGAAGACCTGGTGCGGCACACCACCGAGCTGTTCGACTTTCCGTTGGTGCAGTTCACACGTGATGTGATGGAATCCAAGGCGCTCAACAACCGCCATGGCCCGATGATCGTCATCGCCGCGTCGGGCATGGCCGAGTCGGGGCGCATTCTGCATCATCTCCGCTTCGGGGCGCCGGATGCCCGCAACACGATTCTCATCGTGGGCTTTCAGGCCGAGCACACGCTCGGACGGCGCATCGTGGAGCGGCGCCCGGTCCTCAAGATCTTCGGTGAGGAAGTGCCGCTCGAGGCTGAGGTCGAGGTGCTGAACGGCTACAGCGCGCATGGCGACCGGACCGAGCTGGCGCGCTGGCTCGAGACGGTGCGCGCCAACGGTGCCGCCGATGGGCGGCGGGATCCGCAGGTCTACCTCGTACACGGGGAGCCCGATGCACAAGAAGCCTTTGCCACGCAGCTCCGTGGCAAAGGCTTCCGAGTGGCGATTCCCGGTCCGGGGGAGCGCGTGGTGATCGCCTAGCGATCACCACGCCATCACCACGCCATCACCACGCCATCACCACCGCTTCGCGAACCGATCAGCGCGCCGCGCGAATCAGGACCCCGCGTCCGTTACGCAGTTCGTAGAGCGGGATGGACGTCACGTCGTCGATGATCGGAATGAGATTGGCCGACGGCGTGAACGGGAAGGTGTAGAGCAGGGCGGTGATGCTGTAGGGCTCCGACGCGTTGTAGTTGACCTGATAGCCAAGATCTTCGAGCGAGCCGATCGTGATGCGGCTCAGCGGATTGAGTGCGCCACTGTTGTAGAAGCCGGTCATGAGCTCGCGGCCGAAGGTCGTTTCGCGCCAGTGTGAGTCCCGCGTGCCGCTGCCACCGGAGTTTTCCACCGGCACCGGATTGCCGCTGTAGAGCACGGTGTTCACCGCGGTGAACCCGGCGCGCGCCGCCGCGCCCTGGAAGTACGGATCGCCGCTGCCGGCGCCGACGAGCAGCGAGCGCCCGCCAAAGTTCCAGAGCGTGCCGATGCCGAGGACGTGCCCCATTTCATGGGTGATCACGTCCACGATCCCACCGTTGTTGATGAGGTTCGGCAGGTCGGCTTCATCGAACTCCATGATGCCGGCCACCGTCAGCCGCGTGCCCTGATTGATGTAGCATGGGCCGGCACGGGCCAGGATGTTGTTCACGCCATCGATGGGCCCAATGCGCGCCCAGATCAGCACGTCGTTGATGGTGGAGTCCACCGCCGGCTGCCACGACGCGCAGCTGCTCGCCGGCGCCGTGAGTCGCGACGTCTGCACATCGCCGGTGATGACCGAACGCCAGCGCGTGGCCGCCGACCGGAAGGCATCGCGCATCACCTCCGTGCCGCCGCTGCCGACGAAGACCAGCCCGATGTCGAACAGCGTCGTCACCGGACGCGCCGTGAAGGCGAGCGTGGTGCCCGGGACTGCACTGCTCGACGCCGTGAGCGTCTGCGTCGTGGCGGTGCCGAGCACCCACGCGCCCGGCGTCGCCACGCCATTGGCGTCCGACACGGCCGTGGGCGTCGTAATGGTGCCCGAGTTGGCGCCGAGCGTCCACGTGACGGGGATGTTGGGCACGCCGTTGTTGAACGCATCCGCCGTGCGCACCGTGGGCGTTGCACCAACGGCGGTGGACACGACACCGGCCACATCCGGCTGGGTCAGCGCAATGAGCTTCGTGACCGGTCCCGGCCGCGCGGTCACCGAGATGGTGATCGCCTGCGCCGTGGGGGAGGTGGCGCGCACCGATTGCGTTCCGGCCGTCGTACCGAGCTGCCAGCTGGCGAGCGTCGCGATGCCTTGGGCATTGGTGGCCTGCGTTTCGCCGACGAGCGTGCCCTGCGACTGCGCGAGCGCAAACACGACCTGACCGCCGGGCACGATGTTGCCGTACGCATCCTTGGCGAGCACGGCCGGCGAGGGGACCACCGTCTGGTTCACGACGGTCGTCGTGAACGTCGTCGTGACCGGCGTGAGCTCGGAAATCGGGCCGGGTACCGCGTTGGCCGTGAACGTCACCGGCGGCAATCCGTCGAGGGTCGCCGTGAGCGTCTGCACCCCGGCTGTCGTGCCGAGATTCCAGCCGCCCGACGTCGCCTGCCCCTGCGCGTCGGTGCGCGAGGAGTCATTGATCACCGAACCGCCGCCGCTCGTCACCTTCCAGCGCACGAGCAGGTTGCGCATCGGTTTGCCCTTGGCGTCGGCGATCTTCACCACCGGCGCGTTCATTTCACTCAGCCGTGACGCGACCGGTGCCGCGATGGTCACCGTGGTGACGGCGGTCGCCGACGACGGGACCGGCGCATCGCCTTTGCACGCGGCGAGGGTGAGGGCGATGGTGCCAACCAGGAGGCGTCGCAGCGAGATACGGCGCGGCGCAGAACGAGGCGAGAGGGGCGGGAGGGTCATGTCGGCCAAGCGGTCAATGGAAAGCCCTGTCGAGTCTGCCGGCCGGTCCTGCGGCGGCGAGCCCAACCAGCTGCGGACGCTCACCAATATGGCGAAGTCATCATGGAGAGCACATCCAGCGATCGTTCCGGGGACATTCCGCGAACGGCCGGTCCCGCCGGATGGTGCCGTGGCGCGGGCGATTGGGTAGTTTCGCCACATGGCCCGCGCGTCACGTGGTACCGGTCTTCGCCAATTCGCACTGCGACTGGTCGCCGTGCTGGCGATCGGGTGGCTGGCCTCGCTGGCGTGCATCGCCGGCTGGGCGCGGCGCACGAGCCACGGGCCCGCCGACGCCATCGTGGTACTCGGCGCGGCCCAGTACGGGGGCCGCCCCTCGCCGGTGCTGCGCTCGCGGCTGGATCACGCCTTGTCGCTATGGAAGGCCGCGGAGGCGCCGCGCATCGTGGTGACCGGCGGGCGTCGTCAGGGCGATCTGATCAGCGAAGCGGCGGCCGGTCGCCGCTATCTCGCGCGCCGCGGCGTCCCCAATACGGCGATTTTCCTGGAGCCGGCGGGCCGCACATCGCTCGCGTCCATCGAAGGCGCCGCGTCCGTGCTCGAAGCGCTCCGCGATTCCACGCCGATCGGTCGCGCTGATCGCCTCCCCGCGCGGCCGCGCGTGCTGGTGGTCAGCGACCCGTTCCACATGCTGCGCCTGGACATTCTCGCACGGCTGCACGGCCTGCAGCCGATGCCGTCGCCCACGCGGACCAGCCCGATCTCAGCGAATCGGGCGGTGCTCGAGTACATGCTGCGCGAATCGGTGGCGCTGCCGACCGATGTGGCGCTGCTGGTGTGGCTGCGCCTGACCGGCAAGCGGCTCGTCGACGCCTGACGGACACGCCGCGCGGTGATGCACCGCGCGGAGTGCTCCCGTCACCGCAGCTTGATCACCGCGCCTTTCGGGCCAAACGCCACCCCGGGCGTGCGCTTGATGTCGCCGTGCAGCTCGAGTCCGCTTTGCACGAAGGGGAACTGATACAACGCCGCCGTGATGCGATACGCATCGGCGGTGCTGTAACTCACCGTGTAGCCCATGTCGCGCATCGACGCGATCGTGAGGCGTGACAACGGACGCGTGCTGCCGGTGAGATAGCCCGTCATGAGCTCATCCTGCAGAATGGTTTCGCGCCAGTGCGAGTCGCGCGTGCCGGCGCCGCCAGAGTTCTCGATGGGGACCGGATTGCCGCTGTACGTGGTGGTATTCATGGCGGCGAACTCGGCGCGCGCATTCGATCCCACGAAGTACGGATCGCTGGTGCCGGCGCCGGTCAGGAGCGAGCGCCCGGCATCCCAGAGGGTACCGAACCCGAGCACGTGTCCCATTTCGTGCAGGATGACATCGTTCAGCGTGCCACGCGCGATAAGGCCGGGCATGTCGGCTTCATCGAACTCCATCACGCCGATCACCGGCATGTTGTTGGAGTTGTTGTAACCGCAGACGTACGCCTGCCCGAGGATCTGGCCGGCGCCATCAATGGGCGTCGTGCGGGCGTAGATCACGACGTCCTTCACCGTCTCGTTGATCTGCGGCAGCCAGCTGTCGCAGAAGGTGGCCAGATTGACGTTCGCGAGCACATCGTGCACGTGCCCCACGATGATCTGCCGCCAGCGCCGCGCGGCGTCGGTGAAGGCCGTCTGCACGAGCGTGGTGGGCGTACCGATGAAGCGCACTTCCAGATTGAACGCGGTCGCAATCACGTTTGCCGTGAAGCCGACACTCTTGCCCGGGAGCAGCGAGCTGGTGGCGGTGAGCGTCTGCACGGACTGCGTGCCAAGAATCCAAGAGCCAACGAAGGCGGTACCGGTCGCCGGATCGCTGAGCACCGTGCTCGAGGTGACCGAGCCCGAATTGCTCCCCGGGGTGAAGGTCACCGGCACGTTGCCGACGCCATTGCCGAAGGCGTCCACCACCTTCACGCCGGGCGCCGGATTGATCGCCGTGCCCGCGGGGCCGTCTACCGCGGCGGCGGTGAAGCGCACGAGATCGGCGGCGGGCCCGGGGATGGCGGCGACGCTGAAGGTCGTGCCACTGGTACCGGCGGCAGTGGCCTGCAGCACCTGAATGCCGGCGGTGGTGCCGAGCTGCCACCCGCCAACGGTGGCGAGGCCGGCCTCATTGGTGGTCTGCTGGGCGCCGGTGACCGAACCAGCCCCGGTCGCCGGGACAAAGGTGATGGTGACGCCCGGAACTGGATTGCCGTAGACGTCCATGGCCTTCACCACCGGCGCCGGCGACACAACGGAGTTGACCACGGGCGAGCCGCTGATGCTGTTGCTCGGCGCCAGTTGGGTCACGGGTCCGGCGGCGGCGGTGGCCGTGAAGGTCACGGCCGGCACGCCATCCGCGGTGGCGGTAAGCGTCTGCAGCCCGGCGGTGGTCCCGAGCCGCCATCCACCAGACGAGGCGGTGCCGTCGGAGGCCGTGCGAATGGAGTCGTTGGTGACGAGACCACCACCACTCGCCTTCCAGCGCACCATGACGCCCTTCACCCCCTTGCCCCCTTTGTCGGCAATGCGCACCGAGGGGACCGCCGCCGGCGACGTGGCGACCGTCGCGCTCAGCGACGTGGTGCCAATCGCCAGATTCTGCGTGGGGACCGGGTCACTGCTGCAGGCCGACACACCGAGCATCGTCGCGCACGCGCCAACGATGATGGTGCATAACCGTGTACCGCGTGCGATCATGGACATGAACGAGGGTTCCGGGTTCCTGTACCACCCCTGAAATTTGGCACATGCACATCCCCGTCGAGAGCTACCACCTTCCGAACGGCCTTCACGTGGTGCTCTCGGAGGACCATACGGCGCCGATCGTGGCCGTGAATCTCTGGTACCACGTCGGCTCCGCCAATGAACGTCTCGAGCGCACCGGCTTCGCGCATCTCTTCGAGCACATGCTCTTCCAGGGTTCGGAGAACGTGGAAGCGAATGAGCACTTCGAACTCGTGCAGCGGGCCGGCGGGACCCTGAACGGGTCCACGTGGCTCGACCGTACGAACTACTACGAAACCATGCCGTCGCATCAGCTCGGGCTCGCGCTGTGGCTCGAAGCCGACCGCATGGGGCGGATGCTCCCCGGGCTGACGCAGCAGAAGCTCGACACGCAACGGGACGTGGTGAAGAACGAACGACGGTGGAGCGTGGACAACCAGCCGTACGGCACGTGGTGGGAGCGTCTGCCCGCCCTGACCTTTCCGGAGGGGCATCCGTTCCACCATTCCCTCATCGGATCCATGGAGCATCTGACCGATGCGTCGCTGGACGATGTGGCCGACTTCTTTCGAACCTACTACACGCCAGATAACGCGGTCCTGACAGTCGCCGGCGACTTTGACCGGACCGAGGCGATGCGCCTGATTGCGGAGTACTTCGGGCCCATTCCGGCGGGCACGAACCGCCCGCCGCTGCGCGACATGACGGTACCGCCCACGTTCGGTGACACGCGTCGCGAGGTGGTACCCGATGCCGTGGCCCTGCCGCGGCTGTTCGTCGCCTGTCGGACTCCGGTTTTTGGCACGGATGGCTACTACGCCGCGTCGCTGGCCGCCGCCGTGCTCGGACTCCGGACGGGGTGCCGCCTGGAGCAGTCGCTCGTGCGCCGCCAGCGGATTGCCTCGCAGGCGTCGGCGTTCACCTACGATCTGGCCAAGGGGAGCGACCTGCTGGTCGTAGACGCCACGGCACTCCCCGGTATTTCCCCGGAGCAGCTCGAAGCCGCGGTGCTGGCCGAACTCGATCTGATCCATCAGCACGGCGTGACGGAGGCCGAAGTCACGCGCGCCCGTGCGCTGATCGAAACGAGCTTCGTGACCAGCATGCAGTCGGCGGCGGAGCGCGCCGACCAGCTTTCCCGTTTTGCGACCTACTTTGGCGACGCCGCGCTCGCCAACACGCAGGTGGCACGCTATGCCGCCACCACCGCCGCAGATGTCTCGGCGCTGGCCCGCGAACGACTGGGCCCCGACAACCGCGCGCTGCTGCTCTACGTGCCCGCCGAGGAGTCCGACGCACCGGCGGATGCCGATACGATGGCGGAGGTGGGCGCATGACCGCGCTGACGCTGCCACCCGCCCCGGCCCGGCCGGCGCCAGGCGAACCGCGCGCCTATCGCTTCCCCAGCTTCGACACGCGCATCCTGGCCAATGGCCTGCGCGTGATCGTGGCGAATGTCCCCGCGTATCCAGTGGTCACCACGCTGGCGGTGATCGAAGCGGGCGCGACGCGCGATCCGCGCGACGTCGAAGGGCTGGCGCAGCTCGTGACGCGCGCCCTGAGCGAAGGGACGCGCGACATGAATGCCCTCGAGCTCACCACACGTCTCGAGATGCTTGGCACGACGCTCGACACCGGGGCCGACTGGGATTCCGCCATCGTGCAGCTCACCGCGCTCTCGAGCCGCATCGACGATGCGCTGGCCGTGCTGGCCGAGGTGCTCTGCCATCCCTCGTTCCCCGAGGCGGAGCTGGTGCGCCTGCGGGCCGAACGGCAGGCTGACCTCGCGCAGCTGCGGGCCGAGCCGCGCGGGTTGGCCGATGTGTTCTTCTCCCGGCTGTTGTATCAGCGGGCGTCGCGTTTCGCTCGGCTGGCCGGTGGCGATGAGCAGAGCATCGAACGCTGCACGCGCGACGCGGTGGTGGCGTTTCACGCGCAGTACTATCGCCCGGATGCCACCGCGCTGATGCTGGTGGGCGACATCGATATCGAGCGCGCCGTGAAGATGGTGAGCGCGCACTTCGGCGGCTGGAGCGGCAAGGCCCCGCCGGTCACCGAGCCGTTGGATCAGCAGCGCTTTCCGGAGCCCCGGGTGCATCTGGTGCACAAGGCGGACGCTCCGCAGAGCGAGCTGCGCGTGGGACACGTGACGATTCCGCGCCTCAACGACGACTACTTCCCCGTCGTCGTGATGAACGCGATTCTCGGCGGCCTGTTCTCCTCCCGCCTCAATCTGAACCTGCGCGAGGCGCACGCCTTCACCTACGGCGCGCACTCCTCGTTCGACTGGCGCCGGGCCGCGAGCCCGTTCGAGATCTCCACGGCGGTTGAGACCAATGTGACCGCCGATGCGCTCCGGGAGATCGTGCAGGAGTTCACCCGCATTCGCGAAGCGCCGGTGACCGACGCCGAGCTGTCGCTGGCGACGAGTTATCTCGTGGGGGTCTTCCCCATTCGTTTCGAGACGACGGCCGAGGTGGCCGGTGGACTGGCGAACGTGGAGATCTTTCGGCTGGCGAGCACGTATTTCGATACCTATCGCGAGCGCGTCCGGGCCGTCACGGCGCAGGATGTGCTACGGGTGGCGCAGACCCATCTTGACCCGGCGCGGCTGCAGGTGGTCGTGGTCGGCGATGCCGACGTGATCCGCGGTCCGGTGGAGGCCCTTGGCTTGGGGCCCACGGTCGTGTATCAACCAACCGACGACGATCGCGCCACCGAGTGATTCTCTTTCCCCGCGTTTGCGAGTTCTGAGTGAGCCCAGCCAAGAAGTCGGTCCCCGCACGAGTCGCCGGCACGATGTCGGTGCGCGAGACGATCCGCACCCGTCCGCCCAAGTCCACGCTGTACGAGGTGCGGCGATCGAAGATCCAGGGGCGCGGCGCGTTTGCCATCAAGCCGATCCGCGCCGGCCAGATCATTGATGAGTACTGGGGGCAGCCGATCACGCACGCGGAGGCCGACCGTCGCTACGACGACAACAATGGCCGGCACCACACGTTTCTCTTTGTCCTCGACGACGAGATCGTGCTCGATGCGCGCTACGGGGGCAACGATGCGCGCTTCCTGAATCACTCGTGTGACCCGAACTGCGAAACGGAAATCGAAGACGGGCACATCTACATCAAGGCGATCAACGCGATCGCGCCGGGCACCGAACTCGTCTACGACTACCGGTTTGACTGGCAGGACGAGTACGAGCCGGAGGATGTGCGCTACTACGCCTGCCGGTGCGGTGCGAAGAAGTGCCGGGGGACGATCCTGCGGGTGCCGGTGTACCTGCGTCCCACCATCCGCGAGTGGCTGGCCGGCAACGATGTGCCGGTGCCCAAGAAGCCGGTCAAGAAGAAGGCGGGGGCGAAGAAGGGCGCGAAGAAAGGCGCGAAGAAGGCCACCAAGACCAGCACGCATCCGCACGTCGCCGAACGCCACGCGACCCGGGGCGAGAAGTCGAGCCGGAAGAGCCGGTGAACACCGACGGGACCGGGAAGGTTGGCGGGGAGCGCGTCTACAGCGGGCGCATCATTTCGGTGGACCTCGATGAGGTGCGCTTTCCCGACGGCTCCACCGGCAGGCTCGAAATGATCCGGCACCCCGGCGCGAGCGCCGTGGTGCCGCTGTTGGGGGATCTCGATGGCGATCCGGAGGTGCTGCTCATCCGGCAGTACCGCTACGCCGCCGAATCCTTCTTGTATGAAGTGCCGGCCGGGCGACTCGATCCCGGCGAAGCCCCCGTCGCGTGTGCGCACCGCGAGCTGCGGGAGGAAACCGGGTACACGGCGTCGCGTGTCGAACATCTGTTCACCATGTACACGACGCCGGGGTTCACGGACGAGAAGATCCATCTCTTCCTGGCCACCGGGCTCACCCCCGGGGAGACCGCCCGGGAGGCCGACGAATTCATGGAGCTGGTGCCGACCAAGCTGTCGGCGGCGCTGGCCATGATCGAGCGGGGCGAAATCCAGGACGCCAAAACGGCGCTCGCGCTGCTCTACGCGGCAGGATTCCGGCTGAGCTGACTGCCCTGATGTCCGGACAGGTGTCCACGAAAAAGGACGCCTGTATCGAAA
Organism: Gemmatimonadaceae bacterium; assembly: GCA_019752115.1. Classification (NCBI taxonomy): domain Bacteria; kingdom Pseudomonadati; phylum Gemmatimonadota; class Gemmatimonadia; order Gemmatimonadales; family Gemmatimonadaceae; species Gemmatimonadaceae bacterium. Next base: position 70,754 of record JAIEMN010000020.1, on the reverse strand, counting down.
AAGGGGACGCCGGTTGTCGGTGACATGGGGGGCGGGGTCTGGCTGGTATCTGGTAAGTTGTTGATTTGCAGATACTTAGCCAGAAATGTTCCGGAAGGTTCCATCCGGCACGCCCCGTGCACTAGGCCTATGTGCGCACCGACATGGTGGCCGGATCGTCCGGCTCATCTGGTCGGGGGCGCCGCGAGCCACCGGCTCGCGTCACCGACGGAGGAGGGCTCGACCATGGCCGAACTGGCTCGCACGCACCTGACCCAACACACCACCCCTGCGGTGCCGGTGCGCGAGCACCTGCGTACGCTCGAGGATGGCGACGTGGTGTCGGCCTTCCTGCACGGGGAGGAACGCGCGTTCGAGGAGCTGGTCGACCGCTATCAGGGTCGCCTCCTCAACTTCGTGTACCGCACGATCGGTGACCGCGACCGCGCCGAGGATCTGGTGCAGGAAGTGTTCATCCGCGTCTATCGCCACATCGGGCGCTTCGATCGCTCGAAGAAGTTCTCGACGTGGATCTACACCATCGCCTCGAACCTGGCGAAGAACGAACTGCGCAATCGCTCGCGCAATCCGCTCGTGCTCTTCCAGACGATCAAGGCGAAGTTCGAAGACGAGGAGCGCCCCCTCCAGTTCGAAGATGTGCACACGCGCCCCGATGATCTCTTCCGCAAGCGCCATCTGCGCGAGATGGTGGAGCAGTCGGTCGGCCAGCTCCCGGCGCACCACCGCGAGGTGTTCGTGCTGCGCGAGCTCGAAGGGAAGTCGTATGAGGAAATCGCGGAGATCACGGGCGTGAACCTCGGGACGGTGAAGTCGAGGCTCAACCGGGCGCGGACGGCGTTTGCGGATATCATTGCGCCGTTGGTGCGGTAGGCTGGGCGCTCAGTCTTGAGTTCTGAGTTTGGGGTGGTGGGTGAACCCCTGAGAGCTCAGGGGGCAGAACGTCAGGGGGAAGTGGTCAGGACTGCGGTCCTGATTCCTTCCCCCTGACGTTCTCCCCCCTGAACTCTCGGGGGTTACTCACTTCTGACGTCCGACATCTCAGATGTGAGGCAACCTCCTCCGCCTTGCGACGCATCCCCCTCTCACGAATCTTCCCGGAACTGCCGACCCTCCCCTCGGGTATCCTGCCGTGCGTCCCCCTTCCGGGGGCGGCTGTCTCCGCTCCGTTCCGACGGTTCCTGATGGACTGCAAGCAATTCCGCAAACAGCACCTCGCCTATCTCGACGACACCCTGCCGGGTGAGGTGATGGCCGCGGCGCAACGTCATGTGATGCAGTGCGACGGCTGCGCGGCCCACGACACGCTGGTGCGCCGGTCACTCATGGTGGCCCGCAGCCTCCCGACGCTTGAGCCGAGTGCGGACTTTCAGCAGAAGCTGCGGGCGCGACTGGCCGAGTGCCGTACCGAGTGCCGCCAGGAACGCGAGGCGTATCGCCTCGATCACGCGCCCCACCTCGAGCGGCGGGCCGGTGGGTTTGCCCCGGGGCGCTCCTCCCGAATGGTGGTCGCGGTGGCGGCAAGCGCCGTGCTGGGGATCCTCGCCTATCAGGCGGTGCAGGTCGCCACGGCGACCCCGCGCTCGATGCAGCCGGTGATCGCGGCGTCGCCGACCCCCGTCCAGCCGTCGCCGTACCTGACGCCGCAGATGGTGCAGGCGATGAGCACCGGCAATCCCATGTGGCCGGCGGCGATGATGGTGGACGACGCGCCCATGCAGGCGATGAGCGCCGGCTTTTCCCTGGTCTCGGCGCACTGACCACCGCCGATCGCTGGTCTCCGCGGCCGGTTCTGCGCCTCCTGCAGAACCGGCCGCTTTAGATTTGAGGGATGTCGTCGCGAACGTTGCAAGTGCCGCCACCGCGGGTGAGGTGGCATGGCCGCGCCTAAGGAACAGTCGCCGCTCCGCGTGGTGCAGGCCGCGGTGCAGGCTCGGCAGTTCGCGCCCGTGTACTATCTGCACGGCGACGACGACTACCTGAAGGAAAGCGCCGTCCGCGATCTGCTGGAGGCGGCGGTGGATCCGTCCACGCGTGACTTCAACCTGGAGTCGCGGCGCGCCAACGATCTCGACGCCGAAACGGTGGGGAGTCTGCTGGCCACGCCACCGATGCTCGCCGAGCGCCGCGCCGTGGTGCTGCGCGATGTCACGGCGCTCAAGAAGGCGGCCCGGCAGCAGCTCGACAAATATCTCGCTCGTCCGGCGAGCGACACGCTGCTGCTGCTCGTGAGCCCCGCTGGCACCAAGCCCGACGCGGCGATCGCCGGGGCGAGTGTGTCGCTCGACTTCGCGCCGCTCACGCCAGAGCGGGTGCGCAAATGGATCGCGCACCACGCCGGCACCGCGTTGCAGATCGATATCGATGACGACGCGGCGCAGCTCCTGCAGCAGGCCGTGGGGAACGATCTGCATCTGCTGGCCGCCGAACTCGACAAGTGCGCCAGCTATGTATTGGGCGCCGCCGATCGGGACGCCAACGCCCGCGCGTCGATCGACATCGACGCGATCAGTGCGGTGGTGGGCGTGCGACGCGGGGAAACAGTCACCGATCTGCTCGATGCCGTGGCGCGCCAGGATGCCAAGACCGCGGTGACGCTCGTCTCGCACGTGCTGGGGCAGCCCAAGGTGACGGCGGTACAGGTAGTGATGATGCTCAGCACGCAGGCGTTCGCGTTGGCGTTCGGGCGCGCCCGCCGCGATGCGGGGATTCCCACCAGTCGGCTTCCCTCGGAGTTCTTTGCCTTTCTCAAGGAAACGGGTGGCTATCCCGGACGCCCGTGGGGTGAAGCCGCGTCGGCCTGGACGAAGGTCACCGATGGCTGGAGTGCCGCGGCCTGTGCGCGCGCGCTCGAGCTGCTGCTGGAAGCCGATATGGCGCTCAAGGAAACGACGGTCTCGAATGCGGAGCAGATCCTGATGTCGTTGGTGTTGTCGTTGTGTGCGACCCGTACGCGGAAGGCGGCATGATAGGCCCGCGGGCATGCACGCGTCGCTGGCTGCTGACCACGATCACGCTGGCCGCGGTTGCCACCGGCGCGCGCGTGGCACATGCGCAGGAAACGTCGCTCGCCGCCGGCGTCGTGCGCGAAGTGGGGCGCGCGCGCAGCCTCGTGGAAGCGGGCGCCGGCGCCGATGCGCGCGCGCTGCTGGATTCGCTCGTGCGGATGCAGACGCCGGGGAGCAACGAGCTCGCCGAGGCCCTCTACTGGCGCGCGATGCTCGCCGAGCGGGCGAGTGATTCGGAGCGCGACTGGAAGCGGCTCACGATCGAGGCGCCGCTGTCGCCGCGGACCGCCGATGCGCTGGTACGGCTGGGCGAGTTCGAGATGCTGCGCGGCCGGCCGGCCACCGCGCGGCCCTATTTCGCGCGTGTGACGCAGGACTTCCCGAACACGACGGCCCGCGCCAAGGCGGGGCTGTGGATCGTGCGCGGGTACTTCGACGAACGGAACAGCGGCGCGGCGTGCTCGGCGCTCGCGGAGCTGCCGACGTCGGCGGTGCCGGAGGGAGAACTGCGGTTGCAGTATGAGGAGTTGGGGAAGCGGTGTGCGGTGGCGGGGGCAGGGGCGGGGGCGGGGGAGAAGCGGAACTCCGGAAGCCTGAACTCCGGAAGCTTGAACTCCGGAAGCTTGGACGACGGGAACAGCGGGAAGGCGAAAAGCGGGAAGACGAACGGCGGGACGGCGAACGGCGATTCTGGCGATGGTGCGCGGTTCAGTGTGCAGCTGGCGGCGTACGATACGCGCGACGAGGCGTTGGCGACGGTGAAGCGCCTCAAGGGGCGCGGGATCGAGGCGCGGATCGATGGCGATGCGAAGCCGTTTCGGGTGCGGACGGGGCGCTATCAGACGCGGGCGGAGGCGACGGCGGCGCTGGCGAAGCTCAAGAAGCAGGGGCAGACGGGCTTTGTCGCGGAGCTCAAACCGTGAGTGGTGCCGCGACGCCGCTGATGCAGCAGTACCGGGAGATCAAGGCGCGTCATCAGGACGCGATCCTGTTTTTCCGGATGGGCGACTTCTACGAGATGTTCTACGAAGACGCCGAACAGGCGTCGCGCGTGCTGGGGCTCACGCTGACCTCGCGCAACAACGGCGGCGCGGCGGAAGTACCGCTGGCCGGGATTCCGGTCAAGGCGTGCGCGGAGTATCTGCGCCGCCTGGTGGGGCAGGGGTATCGCGTTGCGATCTGTGAGCAGGTCGAAGATCCCAAGCTCGCCAAGGGGATCGTCAAGCGCGAAGTGATCGAAACGATCACCCCGGGCGCCGTCTTCGCCGACGATCTCCTCGATGGCGCGCGCGCGAACTACGTGTGCGCGGTGGCGATGGGGCGCGACACGATCGGCAAGAGCGGCGCCAGCGAAGGCGCGCGCGAGCGCGTGGGCGTGGCCGCGGCCGATCTCTCGACCGGTGAGCTCCGCCTGTTTGTGGCGACCGTGGCTGATGCGCCGGCGGTGCTGGCGCGCCTCGCGCCGCGTGAACTGCTGGTGGTGCGCGGGGCGCTCAACGTGGAGCTGACCCCGGCGCTGCGCGTGGCCGATCGGGCGCTCGTGACCGAGCGCGAAGGCTGGGAGTTCGACGCGCAGCTCGGCGCCGATGATCTCGCGCGGCAGTTCGCGGTGGCCAGCCTCGAAGGCTTTGGCCTGGGCACCGACGATGGGGCCGCGCTTGGGGCGGGCGGAGCGCTGCTGCGCTATCTGCGCGAACTGCAGCCTGGCGGACTGCCGCATCTCGCGCGCCCGGTGGTGGAGCGCCCGGGTGGCATCATGCCGCTCGACGAGATGACGCGGCGTAATCTGGAGCTGGTGGAATCGCTGCGCGGCGGTGACCTGAGCGGTACGCTGCTCAGCGTGCTCGATCGCACGATCACCCCCATGGGGCAGCGCCTCCTGCGGCAGTGGTTGCTCGCGCCGCTGCTCGAGCGCGACGTCATCGAACAGCGCCTCGACGCGGTGACGGCGCTCGTCCGTGATCCGGTGGGGCGCAGCGGCGTGCGCGCGGCACTCGATGGCGTGCGCGATGTGGAGCGTCTGGCGAGCAAGGCGGCCGCGGGGCGCGCCACGCCGCGCGAGTTGCGCGCGCTGGGCGATTCGCTGGCCCGCTTGCCGCAGGTCGCAAAGGCCGTGCAGACGCTGCTGCAGCATGTGAATCAGGGTGGCACCAGCGGCGGGGTGTTGGCCGCCATGCTGCACGACTGGGATGATGGGGCCGACTGCGCAGCGCGACTGACCACCATGCTGGTCGAGCGCCCACCGCTCATGATCGGTGAGGAAGACACGATCGCCCCCGGCGTAGACCCCGAGCTCGACGAGCTCCGCGCGCTGCGTGATGGCGGCAAGGATGCCATCGCCACGATCCAGGCGCAGGAGCGCGCGCGCACCGGCATTGCGAGCCTCAAGGTCGGCTACAACAAGGTGTTCGGATACTTCCTCGAAATCTCGAACGCCAACAAGCATCTGGTGCCCGACGACTATCAGCGGCGCCAGACGCTGACGGGTGCTGAGCGGTACGTGACGCCGGCGCTCAAGGAATACGAGGAAAAAGTGCTCAACGCCGCCGAGCGCATCGAAACACGCGAACGGCAGCTGTTCGAAGCGCTGCGGCGCGAAGCCGGTGAGGCGATCGCGCGGTGGCAGGCGGTGGCCAAGCGTGTGAGCACCATCGACGTGCTGGCCAGCTTCGCGGAAGTCGCCGAGCGTGAGCAGTACGTGCGCCCCGAGCTGCACGACGGCTTCGATCTGGAGATCGTCGCGGGCCGGCACCCGGTGGTGGAGCGGATGATGGCGCGCGAGAAGTTCATTCCGAACGATCTCACGCTGTCGTCGGACGCACAGCTCATCGTGCTCACGGGGCCCAACATGGCCGGTAAGAGCACGATTCTGCGGCAGATCGGGCTGATTCAGCTGCTGGCGCAGGTGGGCGCGTATGTACCGGCGCGCAAGGCGCGGTTGGCCATCGTGGACCGTCTCTTCACGCGCGTGGGCGCGAGCGACAATCTCGTGCGCGGTCAGTCCACCTTCATGGTGGAAATGAGCGAAACGAGCGCCATTCTGCACACCGCCACCAAGCGGTCGCTCGTGTTGCTCGACGAGATCGGGCGCGGCACGAGCACGTACGACGGCGTCTCGATCGCGTGGAGCGTGAGCGAGCATCTCCACGACGCGGTCGGATGCAAGACGGTATTCGCCACGCACTACCACGAGCTCACGCAGCTCGAAAGTGAGCTCAGTGGCGTGCGCAACTTCACGGTGGCGGTGCGCGAGGTGGGCGATCAGGTGCTCTTCCTGCACAAGCTCATCCCCGGTGGCGCCGATCGCAGCTACGGCATCGAAGTGGGCCGCCTGGCCGGTCTGCCGGCCGCGGTGATCTCGCGGGCCAAGGAAGTGCTCGCGCTGCTCGAGGGCGAAGGGGAGCAGATGGCCGCACGCCTGACGGCCGACGGTATGCAGGCGCCGGTGAGCACCAAGCGCAAAGGCCCGCGGCTCAAGCAGCACGCGCCGGTCCCCACGACGCAGCTGGGCTTCTTTGGCGAGGCGGGGGCGGTCGCACCGGATCCGGCGCTCGCGCGACTGGCCGATGCCGTGGATGCCCTCGAGCCCGAGCACATGACGCCGATGCAGGCGCTCAGCACGCTCGCGTCGCTCAAGGAATCGCTGGGCCGCAAGGAACCGGCGTGATGGCCGCGTCGTCGCGCCTGCCGGCAGCGGTCACGCCGCCGCCCAAGCCCACCAAGGCCGAGCTGGCGGCGGCGGTACACAAGACGGTGCCGGATCTCATCGCGCCGAACCTGCGGGTGCTCTTCTGCGGCATCAATCCGGGGCTCTACACCGCGGCCATCGGCCATCACTTCGGCCGTCCGGGGAATCGCTTCTGGCCGGCGCTGCACGGCGCCGGCTTTACCCCGCGGCTCTTTTCCCCGTGGGAAGAGCGCGAGCTGTTGCCTCTGGGCTATGGCATCACCAACATGGTGCCACGCACCACCGCCGCCGCGTCGGAGCTGGCGCCGGAGGAGTATGTGGCGGGCGGCGCGCGTCTCACCACGCTCGTCACGACGTACACGCCGACGGTGGTGGCCTTCCTGGGCATCGGCGCGTATCGCAGCGCGTTTCATCGCCCGAACGCGCAACTCGGGCTGCAACCGGAAACCATCGGACCGAGCGCACTGTGGGCGCTGCCGAGTCCAAGCGGTCTCAATGCCAACCACCAGCTGTCGGATCTCGTCGCGTTGCTCGGCGCGTTGAAGCAGTGGGTGGAACACGGACACACACGCTGATGCCCATTCTCTCCAGTCTTCGTCGCTCCCGCACGGCTGCGGGCCTCATTCTGCTCGCGACCCTTGGTCTCGTCGGCACCGCCGGTGCGTTCGGCGCGTGCAGCGACGGGACCAAGGCCGCCGCGGCCCGCGACTCGGCCGACAGCGCAATCGCCACACCGGCGGCACGGACGCCGACGTACACCTACGAGGTGGTGGCGTCGTACCCGCACGACACGAAGGCCTTCACCGAAGGGCTGCTCTGGCACGACGGCAAGCTCTTCGAAAGCACCGGCGTGGAAGGCACCAGCTGGATCCGCGAGGTGGAGCTGACCAGCGGCAAGGTCGTGCGCCAGTTCGATCTCGAGCGTCCGCACTTTGGCGAGGGGATCGTGATCCTCGGGAACACGCTCTTCCAGCTCACCTACAAGTCGGGGAAGGCATTCACCTACGACTGGAAGACGTTCACGCGGCAGGCCACGTTCGGCTACGACGGCGAGGGCTGGGCGCTTACGACCGATGGCAAGGAGCTCATCATGAGCAACGGGACGCCGTCGGTGGTCTTCCGGGACCCGCGCACCTTTGTCGTGACCAAGACGATCACCGTGTCCGATCACGGGACGCCGGTCACGCAGGTCAACGAGCTCGAGTGGGTGAAGGGCGAGCTCTGGGCGAACATCTGGCAGAGCGATCAGATCGCGCGCATCGATCCGGCGACGGGCAATGTGGTCGGCTGGATCGATCTGGGCGGAATCCTGCCGAGCCTCGATCGCACCGGCAGCGAAGATGTGCTCAACGGCATCGCGTACGACGCCGAGAAGGATCGGATCTTCGTGACCGGCAAGTACTGGCCGAAGCTGTTCGAGATCAAGGTGAAGCAGCGGAGCTGAGTGCTCCGCTGCCCACCACGCGGCGCGCTCAGCGCAGCCGCACGAAGCCCCAGCGCACCCCGGCCGGCGGCGCCTGACCGTTCGACGAGAACGTGATGAAGGCCGACCGGCCGGCGGGGATGCCGAAGCGCACGTAGCTGCTGGTGCCGCCGGCGAGAATGATGCGCTGCGGGCTCGAGCTCGTGAGGAGCCGGGCACTGATCGGATACACCCCGAGCGGGCTGCCGCTGATACGCAGCCCCGGGAAGATGCTCCGGAAATTCCACGCCGGGTTCACGTAGCGGGGATCGAGCAGCGCCGTCTGCGCCGTGGAGAAGTCGTCGCCGATGAGCGAGACGGCCCAGTCGATCAGATAATCGCTGAAGCCACCACTCGTGAGCACGTTCTGCAGATTCGCCACGCCGGTCGTGCGCGAGTTGACGAGGGCGCGGAAGAAGGCGGCCTCGCCCGCGGCGCCCTGCCGCGCCGCCGCGAAGCGCAGGAAGTTCCAGGTCGCGCCGCGCGTGGAGAGCGAATCGTTCGGCGCGTACGGCGAGTTCGACTCCGTCGCGGTGATGAACCGCTGGAAGCGCAGGAAGTTGAGGGCGGCGTACGTATTGAACTGCGACTGCCGGGTGGTGTTCGCGGTGACGTCGGGGAGCCCCAGATTCTGGCGGGTGCCGAAGCCCGAGATGCGGAAGTACAAGAGCTCTTCGGCCACGTGCGCGAGCCCTTCATCGAGCCACGTTTCTTCGTTCGACGCCGCACCGGGGTTCACGTAAAGCCGACGCGAGGCGTTGATGAGATGCTGGAACTCGTGCGCGATCGTGGACTGATTGCTGCTGGTGACCTCATCCTTCGTGCGCTTGTTCCCGTTGATCTCGCCGTTCGGATCGGGGACGAGCAGATAGAACATCTCATTCTCGTTCGACGCACTGCACGCGCCGAGTGAACCGCTCGCCTTCTTGGGATAGAGATCCCGCGCGAAGAAGAAGCCGCCGATGGTGAAGTTCGCGTTGCGCGGCGTCAGTTCGTTCACGGCCTTCGTGAAGAACAGAATGATGCGTCCGTAGCTGCTGATGTTCGTGGGCGCGCCGAACGCCGCCGTGTCCATCGGGAAGATCAGCGTGTCGAACGTGGCGAGGATGCCCTGATAGTCGGCGTCGGTGTAGCCGCCGCTCGGATTGTCGACATCGCTCACCACCATCGCGCGGCTGCTGACGGCTGCCACGCGCCCGGTGCGGGTATTGGGGTTGGAGCACGCCTGGCTCGCGTTGGCATTCAGCTTGATCTGATCGCCCACATTGGGGGTCGCGACGGCATAGCTGAAGCGCCCGCGGCTGCCGTACCAGCTGCGCGCATCGTCCACGAGCGGTGCCAGCTCCTTGCGCGCCACTTCGCGCCGCGCGAACTCGGCTTCGCGGACCGCGTTGCGATCATCGACCTCGGCGCCCACCGGAATGTCGCCGATCGTGGCGGTGCTGGTGCTGCCGAGCGCCTGGGCGGCCGAGAGCGACACGGTGGTGGGGCCCGTGTTCCCGATCCCCAGGACATCAACGTAGCTGCCGACGCCGAAGTTGCTGGTGGTGTTGAACAGCGCGAGGCCGTATTCGGCGTTCACGCCAGCGGGGGCGGCGAGGCACAGGCTCACGCTCGTGGCGCCGGCGGCGGGCGTGCGCACTTCGCCCAGCGTCATGGTGACGGGCGACGCCGTGCCGCAGGCGCCGCTGCCGGCGGGGCCGATGCTGACCGGTACGGTATCGGCCTTGCCGGCGTTTTCGGCGGCCACGATGCGCGCGGTGCCCTGCGCGAGCGCCGTGACGAGGCCCGTGCTGCTCACCGATGCGAGCGAGGCGTCGAGGGTGGTGAAGGTGATCGTCTGGCCGGCGATGGTGTTGCCGAAGGCATCACGCACCGAGCCGCGGACGCGAATCGTGTCGCCGACGCCAAGTGCGGTGGCTTCGGGAGTCGCCACGACCGAGGCGACCGGGCCGGCGATGACCGTGGCGGTGAAGACCGCGGGATTGAGCCCGTTCACCTGCGCGGCGACGCGCGCCGTGCCGATGGTGGGGCCCATCGTCCAGGTGGTGGTGGCGATGCCGCTGCCATCGGTGGTGGACGACCGGGCGCTCAGGGTGCCGGAGGCGGCGCCCAGATCCCAGTCCACGCGATAGCCCTTGACCCCCTTGCCGGCGGCATCGGTCACGACGACCGAGAGCGGCGTGGCGAGCGGCTGGCCGGCGACCGCGGTTTGGTTGTTGCCCGCCTGCACGACGATGGTCGTGGGCACGGCGGTGGGGGCCGTGCTTTCGCGCGAGCAGGCGCTGACGAGCGCGGACGCAGCGAGGGCGGCCAGGAGCGCGGCCAGGCGGACGGAACGGAATTCGCGAAAGGACATAGCGGTGAACGATGGTGACGGCACTGCTGCAAGGGAACACGCACGAGCGCGCCTCCCCCACGACCTCGGTGTACATTCCACGAAGCGATCCATCGGCATTCTATTCCCTTGGGACTCCCCGCCATGGCCACCACCCTCCCCACCGACGCCATGGTGACCGCTGACGGTCACCTCCGGCATCGTCGCCCCTACGACAACGTCCTCGATACCATCGGCTGGACGCCGCTGATCCGCCTGTCGCGGGTGGCGAAGGGGATCCGCACCCCGCTCTTCGGGAAGGCGGACTTCTTTAACCCCGGTGGCAGCGTCAAGGATCGCATCGGACTGCCGATGATCGAGGCCCACGAAGCCGCCGGCACGCTCAAGCCGGGGGGGACGATCGTCGAGGCCACGAGCGGCAATACGGGGGTGGGGCTCGCGATCGCCGCGGCGCTCAAGGGCTACAAGTGCATCTTCACCATGCCCGACAAGATGAGCCAGGAGAAGGTCCGGCTCCTCAAGGCGTTCGGTGCCGAAGTGATCATCACGCCCACCGCCGTGCCCCCCGATCATCCGCAGAACTATGTGCAGATGGCCAAGCGCATCGTGCGGGAGACGCCGGGTGCGGTGCTGGCGGGGCAGTTCGAGAATCCGGCGAATCCGGCGGCGCATGTCGCCACGACCGGCCCGGAACTCTGGGAGCAGACCGGCGGGCGCATCACGCACTTCGTGGCCGGTGCCGGCACCGGGGGCACCATTACGGGCGTGGCGCGCTACCTCAAGTCGATGAATCCGAACATCAAGATCATCGCGGCCGACCCCATGGGCTCCGTGCTTGCCGAACTGTGGCGCAGCAAGGGCGAAGGGCATCCGAGTGGGGCGCCGTACAAGGTCGAAGGCGTGGGGCAGGACTGTGTGCCGAAGACGCTCGACATGGACGTCATCGACGAATTCATCTCGGTGAGCGACAAGGATGCCTTCAGCATGGCGCGGCGCCTCACGCGCGAAGAAGGGATCTTCGTGGGAGGCAGCGCCGGCATGATCGCGCACGCCGCGCTTACGGTCGCGCGCCGGCTCGATGATCCCAACGCCTGCGTCGTCACCTTCCTCTGCGACACGGGCGAGCGCTATCTCAGCAAGGTGTTCAACGACGAGTGGATGCGCGAGAATCAGCTGCTCGACACGCCGCAGACGAACATCGCGAGTGTGCTGGGCAACAAGGACGCGAGCGCGCCCGCCATCGTGAGCGTCTCCCCCGGTGCCACGGTGCGGCAGACGATTCGTCTGCTCGCGCTGCACAACGTGTCGCAGGCACCGGTGATGGACGGCGCGATGTGCGTGGGGAGCGTGGCCGAGTCGCAGCTCACCTCGCAGTCCCTGGCCGATCCCAAGGTGCTCGACAAGACGGTGAGTGATGTGATGGATCAGCCGTTCCCCGTCGTCGACGCCGACGCGCCCGTGGAAGGCGTGGCGAAGATGCTGTCGAAGTCGAATCGGGCGGTGCTGATGCGGAAGGATGGAGTGATCCAGGGAATCGTCACGCGCTTTGATGTCCTCGAGTACCTCATGCATCGCTAGTGGGCGGGATGGTCACCCCTGAGAGATCAGGGGGGAGAACGTCAGGGGGGAGAGCTCAGGACTGCATGCGGTCCTGAGCTCTTCCCCCTGACGTTCTTCTGCCTGAGCTCTCGGGGGTTGCTCACCTCTCATCTCCGATTTCGGAGCCCTCGTGACCTCCCCTCCCCTCGCCCGTCTCCCCACTACGGGTGCCGACGGCGCGATGCGGCCTTGGAGGCGACCCGTCACCTGTACCAGCCTTCATGATCGACGTACTCGACCGGTTCACCGACGCGCTCGGTGCACCTCTGCGGGACTTCAGCCGCGGGCGCCTGGCCGCCCTGCTGGCCGACCCGCGTCCGTCCACGTGGGAAGACGCCCACGGCGTGGTCCTCAACACCGACGGCCTCACGCTCTGGCAGGCGTGGATCGCGATTGACCCCGAGGCGCCGCGGACCGGGCGGCATGTCACCCTCGACCCGTGGGATCGGGTGATCATCCTGCAGGAGTGGGAGCGCGTCCCCGATCCGGCCATCCTCGACCGCGTGATGGCGTACGCCCTGGCACAGACGCCGTAGCGGCTGACGCCTAGATTGCGGGGCATCATGAGTGAATCCGCCCCGACCGCCCCGCTGCGCATCACCGTCCTGCTTGGCGGCGTGTCCGCCGAGCGCGATGTCTCCCTCTCCAGTGGCCTCCGCATCGCGGTCGCCCTGCGTGAGAAGGGGCACGACGTCACCTGTCTCGACCCCGCCGATGGCGTGCTCACGCGCGAGACAGAACGGAGCCTGCTGGCCGGCGGCGTGGGCAGCGCCCCGCCGTCACTCGACCAGCTGGCCGGCCTTGCCGCCGAGTCGCTGAGCCCGGTGCTTGGCACCCTGCCCGAGATCACCGAGGCCGACTGTGTCTTTCTGGCGCTGCACGGCGGCCAGGGGGAAGACGGCACGATTCAGGCGCTCCTCGATCTGGCCGGCGTGACCTACACCGGCAGCGGGCATCTCGCGAGCGCGCTGGCGATGGACAAGCATCTCACCAAGGTGGTGCTGCGCGCGGCCGGCGTGCAGACCGCCGACTGGATCATGGCCACGCCCGGCGTCGATCCCGATGCCGAGGCCGTGGGGGCCCAGCTCGGCTGGCCGCTCATCGTGAAGCCGTCCAAGCAGGGGAGCACGGTGGGGCTGTCGATCGTGCGCGCCCCCGCCGAGCTGGCGCCGGCGGTGCGCGAGGCGTTCCGCTACGACGACGAAGTGATGCTCGAGCGGTTCGTGCCGGGGCAGGAATTGACCGTCGGCATTCTGGGCGACGCCGTGCTGCCGACGATCGAGATCCAGCCGGTGAAGGAGCTCTACGATTACGAGTGCAAGTACACGCCGGGGATGGCCAAGGAGTTCGTGGCAACGCTCGATTCGCGAGTGCAAGCAAAGCTGAACGACCAGGCCCGGCGGGCGTTCGACGCCCTCAAGCTGGGCGGTTATGCGCGCATCGACTTCCGGCTGGATCCTCAGGGGGAGCCGTGGTGTCTGGAGGCCAACACGTTGCCGGGGATGACGCCTACCAGTCTTATCCCACAGGCGGCGGCGGCGGCCGGCGTCTTGTTTCCCGACCTGTGCGAGCGCATCGTGCACTTGGCGCTCGCGGCGCGAAAGCGCTGACGCGTTGCCTTCCTTCTTCGTACGTCTGCCTGCCTCGCTCGCATGTCCTACGTGACCTACGACGATTTTGACCCACCGCGCAGTCCGTCGGCTGTGTACTGGCTGATCGGCCTGTGCGTGGGTGTGTACTTCGTGCAGGAGACGCTCGTCGGCGCGGCGAACATGACGAACTGGCTCGGCTACGCGTCGGGCGATCTTGCGTCGCGTTCGCTGTGGACGGTGGTGACGTACATGTTCGCGCACGGCAGCCTGATGCATCTGCCGCTGAACATGTGGACGCTCTGGCTCTTCGGGCCGCGCGTCGAGCGCGCGTGGGGGGCGAGCACGTTCACCTGGTACTACCTCTGGTGTGGCGTGGGTGGCTGGGCCTTCCACTACATGTTCCAGCGCGGCGGCGGCACGCTGATTGGCGCGAGTGCGGCCATTCTCGGTGTGGCGGTGGCATACGCGAGCCGCTGGCCCGACGATGAAGTGCTCTTCTTCGGTGTGGTGCCGATGAAGGTGCGGTGGCTCGTGGTGTTCATGGCGCTGATCAACATCACGATGGCGGTGGTCGATGCCGGCTCGCTGGGTGGCACCGCGTACGCGGCGCACATCGGCGGTATGGTAGCCGGCTGGGTGTATCTGCGCGTGCCGGGCGCGGGGAGTCTCGATCGCTTCCGTCGCCGCATTGCGCCGGCGCCGGATTACGGCGATGAGCCGCCGCGCGCCGTGCCCAAGACGAGCCGTCCGCGGCCCGAGCGCGAGATCGACGATATCGTGGCGCAGAGCAAGGCGGCGGTGGCGCGGGTGCGCCCGCCGGCCCCCCGTCCGGCACCGGCGCAGCCGGCACCCGTGTCGCCGACGCAGCCCAGCACGGCGCTCGATGCGGTGCTCGACAAGATCAACGCCGAGGGGCTCGCGAGCCTCACCCCGGCGGAGAAGCTGCTGCTGGACGAGTGGAGCAGGAAGCTGCGGTCACTGAGCTGACCGCGCGCGCACCACGGGCCGCCTGATGGGCGGCCCGTTTACATTTCGGCCATGCCCAAGCCAGAACTGCTCGAGACGTTCCCGAATCCCTATGCGGATCGGGCTTACGAGATCTACATGGAGACGGACGAGTTCACGTCACTCTGTCCGCTTGGCGGCGTCGAAACCGACGCCGTGGAACTGAAGCTGCTCGAAGGCGGCGCGCCGGACTTCGCGACGATCAAGGTCACGTACACGCCGGCCGAGAAGTGTCTCGAGCTCAAGAGCCTCAAGCTCTACTTCTGGAGCTTCCGGAACGACGGGATTTTTTACGAGCGCGCCGTGAACCGCATTCTCGATGATCTCGTGGCGGCGTGTCAGCCGCGCGCGCTGACGGTCGTCGGCGATTTTGCGGTGCGTGGTGGGCTCAAGAGCATCATCACGGCGAGCTACACCGCCTAACTCTGGCTGAGGATCGGACGATGCGCGTCCTGCTTCTGTTGGCGTTGGCTGCCGCGCCGCTTGCTGCGCAGCAGCCGCAACACCTGACCGGCGGCAACGAAGGCAAGCGACCGATCGGGTGGCAGGTGCGTACGGATGCCGCGGGTGGTATGCATGACATGCACGGCGGTGGCGCCGACACGGTGGCGTTCACGCAGATGACGCCGGGCTTCCACGTGACGATGGGGCCGGCTGCAATTCTGTATCACCCCGACAGCACGGCGAAGGGCACGTTTGCCGTGGAAACGGGCATCTTCCTGTTCCCCACCAAGGGCCGCGATCAGGAGGGATATGGCCTGTTTGTCGGTGGCGCCGACCTGGCCGGGGCGGGGCAGCGCTACACCTACTTCCTGCTCCGGAACGACGGGAAGTTCCTCATCAAGCAGCGAGTGGGCGAGCAGACCACGACGCTGGTGGACTGGGCGCCGCTGGCCGCGATCAAGCCGCAGGCGGGCGCTGACGCGATGCGGAACGACCTCCGGATCGAGGCCGGGCCGGATTCGGTGCGGTTCCTGGTGAACGGCACGCCGGCGGCCAGCCTGCCGCGCGCGCGGGTGCGGCCGGACGGGGTGTTCGGCCTGCGCCTGAACCACGCGGTGAATGCGCACGTGGTGCACGTGAAGCGAAGCAACTAGGCGCGATGGCCGGCCCCCGGTTCCTTTCGGACGGGGGCTGGCTATATTGCAAGGCTCTGGTCGGCGGACGCGCTGGCTGGGGTATGGCTAGGTAGCTCAGTTGGTAGAGCAGCGGACTGAAAATCCGCGTGTCGGCGGTTCGATTCCGTCCCTAGCCACTGGACACACACGAAGCGGCGCCCTGACTCGGTCGGGGCGCCGTTTTGCGTTCGGGAGGATGTGAGCGCGCCACCGGCCGCCGCATTGCCGGGCACAGGGGGTCCGCAGACCGCGCCAATCGTTCGACGCGTGGCGTGCACTAGGCCATCGTCCGGGCACGCAGCGCGCGGTAGATGTCGGTCTCCCCCTCCCACGTCGTACGCGCGACCATGCGCACGACTTCGCGCCGATGTGGCCCACTTCATCCGGGACTTCGGCTCCGTGGATGTTCTAGAGTGCGGCGAGGGCCGGCGGTAGCATATGCCGGGTGGGCTTCACTCTCATGACAACTGGCAATGCTTGCGACACTACTTCCACTCCTCAGCGATGGCCTCCTCATCAGCCGAGCTGACGGCTATATCGAGCACGCCAACCCCGCGGCATGCGAACTACTCGGTCGTCCCGAGTCCGCTCTCCAGGGCGTGCACGAATCCGAGGTGTGGCGTCCGCGCGAGGACCACGATGTACTCGGGGAGCGACGCGTCGGTGCGGTCATCCACGGTCGGGCCACGATCACGCGGCCCGACGGCGCCGAGGGTGTCATCGAGTATCTCTCGACGGTGGTGGCGAAGGGGGAGTCGCAGCAGGCGTGCACGCTCCTGCGCCCCATTCGAGACCCGGCCCACCTCTCCGAGGAACTCGACCGTCAGGCGCGCCGGTTCCGCACGATGTTCAATGGACTGCGCGAGGCGGTGTGCTTCCTCACACCGATTCGCGGGGCCGACGGGGCGATCGTTTCCTTCGCCTTTCCTGAAGCGAACGACGCGATGCAGCGACAGATGGGCGTCGGCCCGCTCTCAGGTCGCTCAATGGAAGAGGTGCTGGGATCGTCGGTGTTCCATGCGCGCGTGGCGGACCGTGTCCAGCGGTACTCCGCCGTACTGCGCACCGGAGAGGCGTGGGAATACGAGGTCCGTACGAACGGGCGCGTCAACTCGATACGGGTGTTTCGCCACTCTGACGACACGATCGGCGTCACGTCGATCGACTTGACGGAACAACTGGAGACCGTGCGCGCGCTCACGATTGCCGAGCAGCGGGGCGATGACACGGCCGAGGAATTGCGCGCCGTCCTTGACGCGGTGCCAGCCGCGGTCTGGATTGCGCGCGACGTGCAGGCTAACCACATCGATTCGAACGCGTACGGTCAACGTCTGCTCCGCACGGCTGCGGGAGCCAACGTCTCCATCACGGCGCCGGTCGACGAGCGCCCGCGCCACTTCACGCAATGCGGGATGGCCGGCCCATCGCCGAAGACGATCTCCCGCTCCAGCAGTCCGCTCGCCTCGGCCGCTCTGTTCGCGATGCCGAACTCGATCTGCTCTTCGATGACGGCGAGGTCCGACATCTGCTCGGTGGCAGTGAGCCGCTGCGTGATGGCACCGGACGGGTTCGCGGGTCGGTGGGCGCCTTCATCGACATCACCGCGCGACGCCGGAACGAGCGAGCGCTGGCCGATGCGCTGGCGCGCTTCGACGCGTTCATGCAGGCGCTCCCGGCGATCGCCTTTGTGAAGGATGCCGAGGGGCGCATGATTTATCTGAACCCCTTCGCGGAGCAGGCGCTTGGCTGGACCCGCGACGCTTGGTGGAATCGCACGGCGCTCGACCTCTTCCCACCGGAGATGGCGGACAGCGTCGAGCAGGATGACGCGCGGGCACTGGCCTCAGACGCGCCGGTCGTCACGTTGCGCCGGACGGGAGACGAAGCCAGCGGGACGCTCCGCTGGTGGAACACCATCCGGTTCGCGATCCGGGAATCCACGGGGCGGCCGCTCTTGGCTGGCATCTCGATTGATGTGACCGAACAGCAGCGGGCGCAGGAGGCCCTAAGAGCCAGCGAGGCGCGCGCCCGTCAGGCGCAACAGGAGCTGGAGCAGGCGATCGAGGTGTCGCGTCGCACGGAGGAGAAGTTTCGGCAGTCGCAAAAGATGGAGGCGGTGGGCCGACTGGCCGGCGGCATCGCGCACGACTTCAACAATCTGCTCACGGTCATTCTCGGCAACGGCGAACTGCTCGCGGAGAAACTGCGCAGCGATCCGCTGAAGGTCGAGACGGAAGAGATTCTGGGAGCCGGTCGGCGCGCCAGTGACCTGACCCGACAGCTCCTCGCGTTCTCCCGGAAGCAGGCGCTGGAGCCTCGGGTGCTCAATCTGAACACCGTGATCTCCGGGATGGAGCCGCTGTTACGTCGCCTGCTCGGCGAGGACATCGAGCTGGCGTTCCTACTCTCGCAGCGGCTGTACCTTACCCGCGTCGATCCGAGCCAGATCGAACAGGTCCTGCTGAATCTGGTGGTGAATGCACGAGACGCGATGCCCACTGGCGGACGTCTGACCATCGAGACTTCCAATGTCACGCTCGACGACGAGTATGTGCGTACCCATCCGGAAGCGATAGCCGGACCGCACGCGATGCTCTCCGTTAGCGACACCGGTTCTGGCATGTCCCAGGAGGTGCAATCGCATCTCTTTGAACCGTTCTTCACCACCAAAGAGCAGGGAAAAGGCACCGGCCTTGGCCTTTCAACCGTCTACGGCATTGTCCGGCAGAGTGGTGGTGTGCTTTGGGTGTACAGTGAGCCCGGGCAAGGGTCGATCTTCAAAGTGTACATTCCTCAAGCGGGCGAGGTGGAGGACCCCGTACCGCCTCCCCGTCCGGACACGGCTACCCTCCGCGGCACGGAGACGATCCTGCTGGTCGAAGACGACGCCAAGGTCCGCCTGGTGCTCTCGGCCATACTGAAACGTGCGGGATATCACGTGATCGAGGCGGCCAACGGCGGCGAGGCGCTGCTGATTTGCGAGCAGCATGGTGGCACGATTCCGCTCATGCTGACCGACATCGTGATGCCCAAGATGAACGGGCGCCAGCTGGCGGAGCGGCTGCGGCGCATTCGCCCTGACCTGCGCGTGGTGTTCATGTCGGGGTATACGGAGAACGTGGTCGTCCACCACGGTGTGGTGGATTCAGGGATCGACTTCCTGCAGAAGCCGCTGACGGCGGAGGTGCTGCTGCCCAAGATTCGTGAGGTGCTGGACCGCCGAGTGTGACCAATCTGACACCAGTCTGGCGACCACGCGGGGCGTTCTCGCCCGAGGCGATGGTGCAAGTGATTGCTATTAAAGCGTTTGACGACAATCGCCCAGCGTCGGTGCGCGATTGATCTGGGCTTGATCGGTCGATTCTAGGATGCCTGCTCCCGCAATGGGTCGATTGCAGGATACGCCCGAGGCATCCTCTGAAACGCTCGCTCCTTCTCGCCGCCGCACTGGTCGCCGGTCCCGCGCTGCACGCACAGGACCCGTCCTGGTCGTCCACGCTTACGATCCAGGCGTATCCCAGCCCGTATCTGTCGGACTGGGAGCGCGTGCCATCGACGGCGGTGCTCAACGTGACGTACAGTGGCCAAGCGGCCACCGACTTCGTGGTCCGGGTGTCGGTAACCAGCGCCGAACGGGGCGCCGTGGGATCGGTGGAGAGTCCGGTCACGGCGGTGCCGGGCGGACCGGTCACGCTGCTCTTCAACGCGCGCGATGCGGCGCTCGATTGGACGACGACCTCGAAGAACGCCGCCTTCACCGATCAGGTGAGCCGGACCGGTCAGATCCCCGAAGGCCGGTACCGCGCCTGCGCAACGGTGCTGCGTGGCGCGACCCGCACCGTGGTGAGCGAGTCCTGTGCGGACTTCACGATCCTGCTCCCGGATCCGCCACAGCTCATCACGCCGGTGCGCGACGACATCGTGCGCACCCAGCAGCCGTTCTTTTCGTGGACCCCCGTGAATGCGCCCCCTGAGGTCGGGGTAGGCTATCGTCTCAAAGTCGTCGAAGTGATCGGCACGCAGGTCCCGGCGGTGGCGCTCTCGGCGAACATCCCGGTTGTGGATCAGGTGGTGACCGGCACGCCGTTCCTGCTCTATCCGCTCGAGGGGTTGCCGCTCGAGCCGAACAAGACCTACGCCTGGCAGGTGATCGCGACCGCCGCGGATGGGCAGCTGCTGTTCCGCGACAAGGTCGCGAGCGAGATCCACGTCTTCACCATGGCGAGCGATCTGTTGGGCCCCCTGGGCCCGACGGGCACGCTCGGCGATGAGGCCATCGTGCAGCCGGGCGTCGCGGTGCTGCGCGGATTGCGCGCGGCGCGCGTCCGCGCCGACCTCGCGTCGGGGGCGTATCTGGTCGATGGCCCGCTCTCGCTCGTGCTGCTTGGGCTGCCCACCCAGCCGGCGCTGCCGGTGCAGGCGAGTGGCCTGCGCGTGGGATTGCGTGGCGGTGACGCGTGGCTGGTGGGCGGTCAACTGCGCGTGTCGGCGCCGCGCGGGCTCCTGCCCGCGAGCGTGTCGGCGCTGGCGTCCATCCGGGAGCTGCTCGTCTCGGCGGCGACCGGGGTGACCGCCACCGTGCAGGTGGGAGCGCCGGGGCAGGGCGCCGTACCTCTCGACGGTGCGTATCAGCTCACCGCGCTCGGGTGGTACGGACGGCGTGAGGGGAGTAGCACGGCGAGCGATGGGTTTGCGCGCGTGGGTCGCGCGCAGCTGCAGCTTGCGTTGCGGCGCGCCCGGCTCGATTTGCCGTCGGGTGCGCTCGACGTGGGCGCCTCGGTGCGTTTGCTTGGTTCGGCGACCGGTGGCTGTGACGACGTGTGGGCGCGCGCCGACAACGGGGTGCTGCGCGCCGCGGTGAACTGCCGCGGGGCTGGCGCGGTGTCGCTGGCCAGTGGGGCGCCGACGGACTTTCTGGTGGAGACGATGAGTGGCGCCGTCACCGCCGATATCCTGGCCGATACCGTGGGGTATGGCGTCGCGGTCTCGGGGCACGTGCGTCTCTTCGGGGGCAACGGGGCGGCGTGCCATGTGGAGACGGTGCTGCGTCTCGCGCCCGATTCGGTGGAGCGGGTGGCGCAGGTTTCCCGCTGCGATCGCGCCACGGCGGTGCAGGAGGTCGCGCCGTGGCTTCGTCTGCGCTACGAGTTCCTGCGCCTCGACTCGGTGCGCGTGGCAACCGACGGCCAGCTTCGGTGGCGGCTGGGCTTTCAGGCCAGCCCGGAGCTCGTCGCCAATCCAGCGTTCCCGATGCCCGCGTTCGTGAACGCGTACGCGACGAACGACAGCATCGTCTTTCCGACGCTGCCGGACCTGTTGAGTCCTGATGCCCCGGGCGTGCTCGATCAGTTCCGCGTGATCTGGCGGCGCGGCGCGCATGCGGAGATTGCGCGCGCCTGGACGAGCTGGAAGGCCACCGATGCCACGCCCTATGCGTGGGAGCTCGAGGGCGATGCCTTCTTCGAGCCTGGTGTGACCGGCATCGTGCCCTGTCTCAGTCAGCGATTCCGCCTGTCACCGACCGGCCGCTTTCGCATTCGCGATGGGCAGGTGTCCTGGATCGCGGCCGAGGCGAAATGGAATGACGGCTGCGTCGTTCCGGTTGCGCCCGGGTTCAATTTTGCCGTATACCGGCTCGGTGGGCCCATTGCCATTGCGCTTGGCGCGACGGCGAAGGCGACGACGTTGCCGAGCGCGCGGGGCGTGCTCAGTGGTCCGACGTGGCCGCCGCCAGGGGCGACCACCTCGAGCAGCGGCGGCGGATCGCTGGCGGCGCTGGCCCCGGGCCTCATGCAGACGGTCGATGATGCGGCGGCCTGGTTGAAGCAGGCGGCGCTCACCATCCAGGGCGAGCACATCAACGGCGTGCTCGATGGTCTCGGTGTCTGCAACCTGGTGAAGAGCATCCCGATTGATGCACGCGGACAGTTGATGGGCTCGGCCTCGCTCGACAAGGCGTGTGACGTCACGCTGGGACTCGGCAAGCTGACGCCGTACACGGGTCGCTTCCTCTTTGGTCCTCCCGCCGGCGGCAGCACGGGTCAATCGGTGCGATGGATCGGCGGCGCGCGCATCAGCTTTGATTCCACACTCGCGGATCACGACGGGTACGGCAAATCGGTCTCGGCGACCCCGGTGATGACCGCGGCCGACAGTGCGAGGAAGGTGCGGTTGGCGCAGCAGGACGCGGCCAAAGACTCGGCGCAGAAGATCTTCCTGGCCACCGACTCGGCCACCCTCAAGGCGGCCGCGATCAACGCGTCGCGCGATTCGATCTCCACCATCGTGTCGTCGCTGAGTGAGCAAGCGGACTCGCTCAACGCGAAGGGGACCAGCGCCGACTCTGCCGCCGCTGCCCGACTCGATGCGCGTCGCACGGTATTGGAGGCCCAACTGGAATCGTCGAGTGCCGCGCACGACTCCGCCGATGCGGCGGCGCTCCAGTCGCTGATCCGGTTCAACACGTCATGGGCCGATAGTCTCTCGAAGGTGAATGCCACGGCGGACAGCCTCGCGAAACTCGCCGCGAAGACCGACTCCACGGCGAGCGGTGCGAACACGGCGACGAGCGCGGTGAGCAGCCTCACCAACGCCAGTCTCCCGGCACCGGGGAACTCCGACGCGGACAACCCTGACGTGGAGATCGACTGGAACACCGGACGGGTCATCCGCGGCAAGTGGACCATCAAGGGGCCATTTGTCGTTCAGCCGATCAAGGGGCTCGGGTTCCGACTCCGCAATGTGGTGCTCGACACGCTTGGGCTGCTCGTGGATGGCAGCTATCCGCTGCTGTATCTCAAGAGTACCGATAGCTCCATGACCCAGTGGAGCGGCGTGCGCCTGAATGTCGGCACGCGCCGTTTCGACGCCGGCGTGGTGACGTTCGCCCAGGGTTTTGGGCTCGAGACGGGTGCCAGCGATACGCTGAGTACGGCCGGCATTGCGAAGGACACTACCGACTTCGGCAAGACGCTGGAGGTGATCAAGCTCGCGGCCAATGTGGTGAGCACGGCGCTGTCGATCGGAGACTACCGGGTGCGACCTCCGACCGGCGCTGCGGCGATCGTGAATGGCCTCCGCGTGGATGTGAGCGGCAAGCCCTTCCTCGACAGTCGCGGCCTCGCGCTGCGCGGCGAAAGCCCGATCCTCGGTCAGCTGTTCGGCTCCACGAACACGACGGCGAAACTCGTCTACTCGAACGATTTCGCGTTGCGTGACTGGCAGACGGTATCCCAGGGCACCGCGACACTGCAGGTGAGCGGCACGCCGGTCGCCATCTGGAGCACGACCGGATGGCGACCGGCCGTGGCCGAGCTGGTGGCCTCGAAGATTCCGAAGCGATTGGCGCTTCCCAGCGAAGCCGTCGCGTATCTGCAGTTGCGTGATGAAACGACGGATGCGCTGCTCGTGAATGTCGTGGATGCCGGCACCAACTGGCGACTCGCGACCACCACCGGGCCGATTGCGCTGGTCGTGCCTGCGCTCGCGGGCACGGGTGGGGGCACTCCGCCGCAGGTGCGCGTGAGCTTCGACGTCCTGGTGGACAAGACGACTCTGGCGTTGCAAACGGGCGCGATTGTCGCGTCGGTGAAGGGCGTCGCAGGCTTCGACCTCGCGCAGGGCGGGATGCCGTTCGCCATCGAGGAGCTGCGCTACGACCGGCCGTCGCCCACCGCGGCGTACCGGCTCTCACTGGCGGCGGCACTCACCCTGCTGGGCGAAGCGTCGCCCACCGGGCGCGTGTCGCTCACCATCGACGGCAACGGACAGTTCGCCGGCGAGGTGACGCTGCCGGTGGCGCGCACGCTGCCCCTGGGCTCACCGCAGGTCCAGCTGCAGGTCGATCGGTTGGCCGGTACGTTCGGTGGCACGGTCAGCACCGGGCTCACCTTCCAGATCGATGCCGTGGGCGGGCTCACGCTCGCGCTCGACGGGCAGCAGCCGTGGACGCTGGGCGCCACGCTGCGCCTGACGCCGAACAATGCGCAGTTCGTGGATGTGCGCGCCAACACGGCGGGCCCGTTGCGGCTCGGCGCGCCCGGCGCGGCGTTCCTGCTGGGCAATCCGCGTCTGCCCTTGCTGACGTATGACGCCACGACCAAGCGGGTGCGCTTCGACCTGCTCTTCGATATGGGGGTCGAGATCGCGGCGCTCAATGGCTTCGCCATCCCCACGCTGCGCGATGTGCATGTGCGCGAGACGGGCATCGATATTCCGTCGTTCGAGATCGCCGAGATCTCCTCGCAGATGATGACCGATGGCGCCTTCGGTCAGCGCGCCGCTGGCCCCATCCAGGCGGCGGGTTTTGGGGTGCGTCCGCTGGCGTTGCGCGTGGGCGCCGTGCACTGGCAGTTCGGCACGGTGCCGACTGTCGACATTCGGCTGGATGCGGAACTGAGCCTCGCCGCGCCGGCCGCCGCGCCGCCGTATGATCTCGCCGCCTTCAAGGTACGCGTGCTCGATCTCGGGTGGCGCGAGAATGCGCTGCGCGGCTCGATCGAGCCGGTGCAGTTCACCGACGGGCTCTCCACGCCGTTCGGCGCGATCCGCTCGGCCTGGGGCTCGTTCGCGGTGGGCACGCAGAGTGAAGCACACATCTTTGTGGGCGCCGATGTGCGGCTCCCCGACGTCTTCGGCTGTGCCGCCGCGGCGCGCACCGTTGCCATTGCCGGACTGCCCGGCGCGACGCCGCCCAAGGATACCCTGGAGCTGCTGCCGAGCGGTGCGGTGCGCGGCCGCATCACCGGCTTCGCGCCCACGTGCACGGGCCTGCTCGGCCCGCTGGCCTTCCGCATGCTCGACTCGCGCGTGGACTTCACGGCAGGGCCGAATGTCGCGCCGAGTGTGGTGCTTGATGGCACCATGCGCGTAGCGGCCGCAACGGGCACGGCGAGCGATTCGGTTCGCGCGGACGGCCGGTTGGCGGTGAACCTCGTCACGGGTGAGATCATCGACGCCAGCGCGGAGATCACCTCACCGTTCGCCTGGCAACCGGATCCACGCAATCCGATCGTGAACTTCACCGTGCAGCGTGCGCAGCTCGACCGCACGGCGCTCACCTTCACGGGTGGCGGTGCGCTGCGCCTCGGCGGCGGCGGTGGTGCCGCGGTGACGTTCGACAATCTCGCGTACGCGTTCGTCGAGAAGCGGCTGGTCCGCGGCAAGGCCACGGTCACCTCCAACCTGGCGCTCGGGGCGGAGCTTGGCGCGGCGGGGCTCGCATGGGGCGCATTCCCCGCGAATACGCCGCGTGGCACGGGGCCGGGGTTCCGCCTGACGCTGCCCTCCGGGCTCGTCATCGATTCGGCCGGTGTGGCGATCAGCGGCACGGCCACCGCGAGCCTCGCCTTCGGCGATTCGAGCTTCGTCGATCTGGGGGTCGGTTTCGAGAACGGATTCCGCTTGGCGACCGACGGCCCGGTGCGCGTCACGACCGGTGCCGCGCGCTTCCGCCGGGGCGCGGGCGAGCTGATCGCCACGGTGGATTCCACCGGCTTCCGCCCGGGTGACCTGTTCGCGATCCTGCCGATCCCCGATCGCCTCAATCTGCCGTCGGCGGATGTGGCGTATCTGGTGCTCGGCGATGCGTCGCGACGCTTCGTGGAGCTCGCGACGACGGCTGACGGACGGACGCATCTGCGGACGCCGAGCGGGCGCACGGTGGATCTGGTGCTGCCATCGCTGGCCTATGGCGGTACGGCGCCCCGACTCCAGACGGCCTTCGACCTCGTCGTGGAGCCGCGAACCATGCAGGTGGTTGGCGGCGCGCTGCAGGTCAACGCGCCGGCTGGCCAGTCGCTGGTACCGCTGCAGGGGCTGCCGATCGACATCACCCGCGTTGGCTTTGCGCTCGGCAGCCAGGGATGGCAACTCACGGCGGGTGCGCGCGTGCGCCTGCCGGCTTCGATCTCGTCGGCGCCCATCACGTTCGAGAACATCGTCGTTGATCGCACGGGGCTGAGCGGCACCATCGAAGCGGGCACGCTCACCGACAGTTATCGCGCCGGACTCCCGACGGTAGCGCAGGCGCGTTTCGCGGGTGACTCGCTCGTGCTGGCGATCACCGGCGCGCGGCTTGATCTCACCGCGGGTCAGGCGCCGAGCGTGGCGATCGCCGGCACCATCACGAGCGCCGTGCTGAAGAACGCGCAGGGCGCACCCACGCCGCTCTTCCTGCGTGGCAGTGTCAACACGACCGGGTTCGCGGCCGGCGCGGATCTGTCGGCGTTCGGCGGCGGTGGCATTCCATTGGGCGTCGCCACGCTGCGGCCGTCCACGCCGAGCGCCGGCACGGCGATCCGCGTGCATGCCGATGCGCAACGGTTTGCCGTGGAGTTCGGCGCGTCGATCGAGCTCACGACGCTCGCGCCGGGGCTCACCGTGGCCGTGGACACGATCCATATCGGCTCCGACGGGCTGCGGGTGTCGCCGGTCTCGGTGACGAATGGCAATGCCATTCAATTCCAGCTCTTCGGCCTGCAGTTCGCGCTGCGCGATAGCCTGTCGGGGAGTACGCGCGTGTATCCCGCGCTCGCGGGTCGCTTCGATGGCGCCACGCTGCAGCTCGAGATGGCCGGTCAGGTCACGGCGTTCGAAAACACCAGTCGGTTCTATGGATTGCGCATCGGCAGCGACGGCACGCTCTCGCTCGCCGGCGCGAGCCTGATCAACCGCCCCATCGCCATCGTCCAGGACCGCTTCTTCCTCGATACGCTGCGCATCGATCAGGGGACATTGCGCGCGGCAGCCTCGGTGTCGTTGCCGGCGCCCTTCGATGAGAATGCGCTGCAGCGCGTGAGCTTCAGCGTTGCGCCCGACGGGCGCGTCTCGGGTGCGGGCACGCTCGTGCTGGTGCGTGAGAACGAGGGGCTCGCCACCGCGCAGCGAAAGGTGGACCTCGGCATTGCGACCTTTCACGTGCGTCACCTCGCGGCCACGATCGACTTCGAGCGGCCGCGCGAACGCACGTCGGTGGATCTCGTCTCCGACATTTACATCCAGAACAAGCAGGAGAATCTGATCCGACTCGGGTCCGTGAGCGGCGGCACGGTGCAGTCGGGGCTCCGCATCGCGCCGACCGGCGTGACCTGGAGTGGCCTGCAGATCGTGCAGCCCATCAGTGTCGAGTACGGCCCGGTGAAGCTCACCATGACGACCATCACCGCGGTGGTGGGCGCCCGCGGGTTGTCGGCGAGCTTCTCCGGCGGCCTCGGGCTCAACATCCAGAACTCGAGCGGGGGGCTCACGTTCCGCGATGTGCGCTTCACCGAGCGTGGCGAGTTCGATTTTGGCGCGGCCGGTTTCGATGGCGGCTTCATCAAGATCACCGAGGTCTTCCGCCTCGACGTGCGAAACCTTGGCTTCAGCTCGACGGAAACGACCATCGCCGTGCCGGGCACCAACACCCGCCCCACCGGCCGTGCGTTGACCACGCCGCCGATGCTCAACGTGCGCGTGGCGTCGTACCTGAGCTTTGGCGCGAGCGTCACGATTGCCAACACGTTCAGCGGTGGCGTGAAGCGGGTACTGGTCTATCAGCTGGCCGATGACAAGACGAACCACATCCTGGTGGACTCGCTGTACGCGAAGGTCTCGGATGTGTTCGAGATGCAGGCGTCGATGCGGTTCGATGAGTACACCGACGGGTTCGCGCTGCAGGTAGCCGGCTCGGCCAAGCTCATGGGCGAAACGGGCGTGAGCCTCATGGGCGTGGTCGGCAACCGCGGCGGGACGATGCGCGTCGGCATGTTCGTGGCGGCATCGGTGGACATCACGATCATTCCGGGGGCGGTGGCCCTGACCGGTGTGGGCGGCGGCTTCTTCATCAATCCGGAGCCCGACGATCTCACCCTGGTGCGTCAGGTCGCCGGGATCACGGGTGGGCCAGCGGCGCGCATGGGTCCCCCGCCGGCCAGCGACTTCGCCATCATGCTGTACGCGCGCATGGCGGCTTTCGGTGCCGGCGGCAAGTACATGGTGGCCGGCCAGGTGCTCGTCACGGTCACCGACAAGGCGTTCCGGCTGGACGGCAACATGGTGTTCCTCGGGCAGGCGAACGAGCTGCAGGGGGACATCGCCGTGCAGGTGGGGTGGTCCCCGGCGGCCTATCTGCTGGGTGATGTGGAGGTGCGCATCGCCTTCGACTCGACCGCGGTGGGCACGGGGCGTCTGCAGTTCGCCGTGGGCGGCAACGCCTTCGCCATCAAGGGCGGCGTCAAGCTCGATATGATCAAGGTGCTCACGGCCGACGCCAACGTCATCATCGTGCCGAGCGGCTTCGCGACAGACCTCACGGTCACGCTGGGTCGCACCTTCTGGGTCGTGAAGCTGGAAGCCCAGCTCAAGGGCACCATGTGGTTCCGGCCCGGCACCAATGATCTCGGCGCATATGTGGAGATCAAGGGGGTGGCGGAGATCCCGGGGCTCATTGGCATCTCGGCGTATCTCAAGGGGGCGCTGATCATTCTGCCCGAGGTGGCGGTGTACGCCGCGGGCGGCGGCCGGGCCTATGTGCTCGGCGAGTCGGTGCAGATCCAGTTCTGGGTGAGTATCTCGGGCAAGGGCTTTGGCGGCGGGCTTGGCGACAACCCTGAGATGAACGCGGCCATTGCCCGGGCGAGTGCCGTGGCCGATGAGCTCAAGGCCGAAGCGGACTCGATCATCCGTGCGGTGCAGAACCAGGTGAACAACATCACCGTGACGCCGGTGGTGGCGAGCGACGCGACGCTCGCACGCGTGTTCGACAATGCGAAGGGGTGGGCCAGCGGCAGCAACTGGCTCGCGTTCCTCGGGGTCGCGTTCAATGTGGGCAGCGAAGCCGTCTACGATGCCGGACTCGATCGCCCGGCGGTGCGTACGCCGTATCTCGGGACGTACTGGAACCTGCTCACGCAGAAATCAGCGCCGTCGGATACGGCCGCCATCGCGGCGATCCGGATCGACGCCGAGCGCAAGCTCGCCAACCTCGCGGCCCGGCGCGACGAGATGCTGGCGCGCATTGCCGCGCTGCGCGCGAGTATCGATTCGGTGCGCGCGGTGGTGATGCCCGATCTCCCGAATCCGGTGCGCAATTTCGCCGTGGGCGATCCGTCGATCGCCGGCGCGTCGACCACGCCCATCGCCGGTGCGCAGCGCAGCGCCGGCACGCTGAACGGCGTGCCCACGTTCGATGTGGACGACGCGGTGGCCGCACAGAATCGCGCGACGATGACCGACGTGCGGGCCAAGGTCACCGCGCGACAGGCTGAGGTGGCGCGAGCGCTTGGGCAGGCGCAGGCCTCGCTCGACAGTGTGCGCGCCGCACTCTCGGCCACCGAGAGCAGTTCGCTGATGGGCTATCTACGCCTCTGGGGCGATGCCGTCGAGGCGACCGAACGCCAGCAGGCGTCCACGGTGGACTATCAGATGCGGCGGTGGCGCTGGAGGCGCGATGGGTTGACGTTCGTGCGCGACAGTCGGGCGAGCTTCCGTGATCTCGTGGACCGCGTGAGCAACAGTGTCACCGCGCGGACGG
This sequence comes from Gemmatimonadaceae bacterium, assembly GCA_019752115.1. Taxonomy (NCBI): domain Bacteria; kingdom Pseudomonadati; phylum Gemmatimonadota; class Gemmatimonadia; order Gemmatimonadales; family Gemmatimonadaceae; species Gemmatimonadaceae bacterium. The sequence continues at coordinate 41,434 of JAIEMN010000020.1, read as the reverse complement.
ATCTCACCAGCGGGGCCAAGACGCTCAAGTTCGAAGAGGTCGCGAACGCGCGCGCCACGGTGATCGCTGCGCTCGGCCAGGATCCGGCGTTTGCCACCACCTGGCAGAACACCAAGGCGTCGATCAAGACGCTCGGGCTCGATCAGCAGGTTGCCGCCATGCGGCAGCAGGCCGACACGCTGGCAATGCAGCTGTACAACCGGGCCGCGGATCTCGGGCTCGCCGCGCTCGATACCACGATGGTACGCGAGGTGGCGGCCACGGCCGCCACCGCCACGGCCGCCGTCCAGCGTGTCCGGGCGGCGCACGCCGAGATCTCCGATCGCACGGCGGTGGTGTCGGACGCGCAACTCGAACTGTATGGCGCGGTGTTCGACATCTACGACGCGATGTTGCGCGAACTCAATCCCACGGACTCGCTGGCCATCCGTGTGCGGGCTCGTCGGGATGCGATCGCCCCGTTGCTACTGGCGCCGCAGATCGGCACCGCGCAGGCCACCGTCGAGGATCGCGGCTACCTGAGCCGCGGACAGATCACCTGGACGGCCACGCACCCGGCCGGTGTGTCGGAGTACACCATCGTGGACGGCGATGCGCTGCGCCGTTCGCTGGGCAGCCTGGGCACGTATACGACCTGGCGGTTCAGCACGGATCTCGCGGGCGGCACACAGCCGTTCACCGCGCAGCTGGGCGCACGTGCCGCTGGTGGCACGCGCACGACGCGCGGCACGCCGCCCCTCACCTTCACCTTTGGACGCGGCACGGCGGCCGCGCCGGTGGCGACGAGCGGTACAGCGCTCGCGCCGGACGCCACGCCGCCGGGAGTGCCGGTGATCACCGCGCCGTCCAATCTGGCGACGGTTGCGACCGACGGCAGCAACGTGGTGTGGGCAACGCGCGGCCAGGCGGTGGCACTCGCGTGGCAGGCAACCGACGCCGAAAGCGGCATTCAGGAATATCGCTATCGCGTAGTGGAGCGCGATGCGCCGGGCACGACCAGCACGGTGAGCGTCTCGCCAACCGGTTACACGCCGCTGCGCACCCTGCAGCCGGTGGAGCTGGTGCCGTGGACGACGCTGGGCGGTCGCACCACGATGCTGCTCACTCCCCCCCCGCCGTCGGCGGGGAAGGTGGCGCAGGTGGAGATCCTGGCCGTGAACGGCGCGGGGCTGACGGGCTTTGCCGGCGCGCTGGTGCTGCGCGAAGATGCGACGGCACCGGCCGCACCCGCCGGCACAACGCTGCAGCTGGGCAGTGTGCGTTCCGTTTCGCTCGCGGGGCTGACCACGCCGATCGTCGTGCAGGCAGTGTGTTCGGCCACGCCGCTTGTTGCTGCGAAGACGCTGGCGCTCACGCCCATTACGGCACCGGACGCCACCACCACCGGCGCGTTTGTGGTCGCGAAGCCCGCGATCAGTGATCCGGAGAGCGGCATCAGTCGCTGGTATGCGCTCGTGTCGGATGTTGCCCCCACGGCGGTGGAGGGAGATGCCTGGGTGGCGCTCACCGATACGGCAGGGACGCAGTTCACCGTGACCGGTGTGCCCTACGAGCGGCCGGTGTATGTGTCGATCGCCGCGCGCAACGGCGCGGGAGCATTCAGCACGCCGGTGGTGACGGCGGTGCCGGCGCGACTCGCCGATCCCACGCCCGCACCCGCGCCGGGCTTCTGCCTCGAAGGGAGCGCGGGCAGCGCGGCGGTGCGCTTCACGCAGGTCTCCCGCGATACCGAGTCGGGGATCCGCGGCTACCAGCTGCGCCTCAAGGATGCTGCCGGCAACGTGCTCACCGGCTTCCCGGCGACCACGTCTGACGTGGACGTGCCGGCCAACGCCGAAGTGAACACGACCTATCGCGTGCCACGGCTCGTCTTCCCCGCGGCGGGGCAGCTGATGGTGGAGATGCGTGCCATCAACGGTGGCAACCGCGGTGACCTCAGCGCGAGCGGATTGCTGACGGTGGATCTCACGCCACCGCCCACGCCACTGATCACGCTGGTGGGCACACCGACGCTCGGCCGGACCGGCTACCAGTTCAAGCTCACTGTCTCCGCGCCGGCTGATCCTGAGTCTGGCTTCGCGGGGCTCGAGGTGCGCCTCGATGATGAGCCGCCTCTCGTGGACCTGAGGAACCCGAGCGTCACCCTGTTGCCCTGGACGGCGGTCACGGGCGCGGTGGCGGGCACGGGGACCTATACGATCGCCGTCCCCTCGCTCCCCACCTCTTCGCTGGTCCTGCGCGTGCGTTCAAAGAACGGCACGGGCGTGACGAGCCTCGTGGTTCGTGCCGTGGTGCCGCAATGACACACACTCGTCTTCTCTCGCGGGCAACCGTCGGGGTCGCGATGGGCCTCCTCGCGTCTGCACCGGCATCCGCGCAGCCGGGGCTGCCGCCGGCGGCTCCGTCGGCGGCGCGAAGCCCGCTCTTCCTCGTCGCGCGCGCCGACTCGGTCTACATCGTCATCGACTCCATCGCGCCGCGCGGCCACGGGTGGCGGGTGACGCGCGCCGATGGTCGCGTCGTGGCCGATGGGCTGGAGCCCGAGCGGTCGGCCGATCGGGTCACCGAACGCCTGGGGCCGGATCTGCCGCTGGCCCGTCGACTGACGCGGGCTGACGATGCCGTGACTCTGGTGCGTCGATTGCTCTCGGATCGCGCGGTGTCGTATACCGGACTGCTGTTGTCGCGGCACATTGCGGCGGTAACCGGGCGCCTCGCGGTCGATGGCGCGCCCGGGCGCGACGTGGGAACCAGCTATCGCGCGGAGCTCGTGCGTCGCGCCGACGGCGTCGTGCGCGCCAGCTTCTCGGCGACGCTGCGTCGTGCGCCAAGTGCGGCGTTGCCCGTCACGGCGCTCGAGGCGGTCCCTGCGCTCGAAGGGATGCAACTGCGTTGGCGCTATCCGCGTTATGCGGGCGACGCCACCGATGTGGTGGTCGGTTTTCTGATCGAACGCGCGGTCGTGGGCGGCGACACGACGTGGCGACCACTCATTGCCGACCCCGTCGTGCGCGATGATGCGCGCACACCGGGGTGGCTCGACTCGGATGTCACCGATGGCGCGTCGTACCGCTATCGCGTGGTGCCCGTGTTCATCGGTGGTCTCGCGGGTGAAGCGGGTCCCGTCGTGCAGGCCACCATGCGTGACCGTCTGCCGCCACTCGCGCCGCTCGATGTTGCCGCCGACGTGCAGGATGGGCGCGTGCGCATCGTGTGGGCGATGTCGCCCGATGCCGATGTGGATGGCTATCAGGTCGAGCGCCGCAAAGGCGGCAGCGACTCGACGTGGACGCGGCTCACCACGACGCGGGTCCCGGCGGCCGTCCCCGAGTTTGTCGATGCCACCGTGCGCGGTGGCAGCATCTACGCGTGGCGCGTGCGCGCCGTGGACCGCTCCGGGAACGCCGGTCCATGGGCCACGCCCGTGACCACGCGCGCCGAGGAGCGCACACCACCTGAGGCGCCGCGCAATCTGACGGCCACCCTCGGCGCCGGACGTCGGGCCACGTATCGCTGGGAGGCGCCACCGGCGCACGATGTCGCCGGCTATCACGTGTATCGCGCAGCGCCCGGCGGCACGTCCGTGCGTCTGACGGGGACGCCGGTGCCCGCGACGTCGTTCGTCGACAGCGCGGCCGCGGGCGCCGGTCTGCTCCCGGGCAAGACGTATCGCATCGAGATCGTGTCGGTCGACAGCAGCGCCAACACGTCGCCGCCGGCGTTCGTCATGCTCACCGTGCCTGATGACGAGCCGCCCGCGCCCCCGCGCCTCGTGCGCGCGCAGGGGCGCTTTGGCGGCAGCGTGACCGTGACGTGGACCGCCAGCCCGTCGCTCGATGTGGGCGCGTATGTCGTTGACGTGACCGAGCCGGGTGGCAAGGCCATGCGCACGATCGGACAGACCGGCGCGCGCGGGCCGCTGATGCTCGTGGATACGGCGGCGGCCGATGGTGTGCCGCTGCGCTACGCGGTGTTCGCGGTGGACAGCGCGGGCAATCGCTCGGCGCCCGCCACGGACTCGCTCACGAAGCGCGACGAGGAGCGCCCGTCCGCGCCGCGTGCGGTGGCGGCGGTGCGCTCGGGCAGCACCGTTCAGCTGCGCTGGGAGCGGGTCATGAGCCGCGATCTGGCCGGCTATCTCGTGTTCCGCGCCTCCTCGCTCTACGGGCGGCTCGAAGAGATCGGCCGGGTGGCACCGGGCGTCCACACGTTCACTGACGCCGCGGCACCCGCGTCGGCGTACTACACGGTGCGCGCCATCGATACGAGCGGTAACCAGTCGGTGCCGCAAGGGCTCGTGACGCCCGTGGCGGGGGCGCGATGAGGCGCGCTCGCCAACGCTCCGTGAGTGCACTGGTCGCCGCGTGTCTCGCAGCGGGATTCAGCGTACCCCACAGGGCGCCGCTCGGCGCGCAGTCGGTGGACGCCACTGTCGCCGGCCGTGCGCGCGCGGCACTGCGTGACCTCGAGCGCGTGGAGGGCGGCATCATCGCCCGGCGCGACAGCCTCGACAAGGAAGGACGCAGCGCACAGCGCCGGTTGCTCGACGTGGCGCGTGCGCTGCTCGACACGGCCATTCTGCAGGCACGCGACGGACGGACGACGCTCGGCGCATTGCAGCGGGAGTATCCCGGTGCCGCCCTGCTCCGCGAGTACGAAGCGCAGCGGCTGCTCGCCGATGGCGAGCCGCTGCGCGCGCTTGGACTCTTTGATGGGCTGCTGCGTGCGCAGCGCCGCAACGTGCCGCTCTTGCGCGGGCGTGCCCGGGCGCTCGACGCCTTGCGTCGCGAGCCCGACGCTACCGACGCCTGGCAGCGCCTGCTGGATGGCTACCCGACCGACGTCGAAGCCTTCGAGGCTCTGTGGCACCGGCATCAGCGGGCCAGCACCATGGGCGAGTTGCACAAGACCGTCATGCGGCTCCGGCTCCTGCATCCCGCGGACACGGTGCTGCTGGGGCGTGAGGTGCGAGTGCTGCAGCAGATGGGGCTGGCCGATTCGGCGGTGGCCGTCGTTCGGCGCTTCACCGGAGGTGGCGCATGAGCACACGCCAGCGCGTGCTGCGTATGGCTCTTCGCAGCGTGCTGACGACGCCCGCATGGTCGGGCGCACTGCACGCGCAGGGCACGGCGAAACCGGCACCGTCGCCCGCTGCCGGGGCGCCGGGTCGTCTGAGCGGCAGTCTGCTCATGTCGAACGAGCTGTATGGCGCCAGCGGCATCACGCCACGCCGCCCGGGGAGCACGTGGCGCATGCAGGCGGCGCCGAGTCTGCGGCTCTTTGGGGCCACGAGCGTCGGCGTGGACCTGCTGGTCTCCAACGAAGGGGCGGAGTTCCGGCAGCGCCTGCCTCAACTCGGACTCGAGCCGCACTTCGCGTGGGGGACCGTGCATCTGGGCGACTTCTCCAAGGACTACGGCGCGTACACGCTGCAGGGGTTGCGGCTGCGCGGCGCCGGCATTGACCTCACGCGCGGCGTGCTGCGCGCCTCCGTACAGGGCGGCGTGAGTCAGAATGCCATCCAGACCGCCGTGGGGGGCCCGGTTTATCAGCGCTCCGTGGTGGCGGGCACGATCGGGCTGGGCAGTGTGGGGCAGCGCTCACTCGATCTCACGGTTGTGCGAGCCCTCGACGCCCTGCGCCCCGATGATCGCCCCGGGATCGACACCCTCGGTCTGGATACGCTCCCGGCGGATCTGCGCCCGCAGGCGTTCACGCGCCCGCAGTCCAACCTCGTGGCCTCGCTTGGTGGCACGCTGGCCCTGCTGGGTCAGGCGCTGCAGCTCAAGGGTGAAGTGGCCGGTGCGCTGCTCACGCGTGATCGCACCAGTCCGCTCATCCAGCGCGATAGTGTCTCTGGCGGCGGCCTGCTTGGCAGCTCCATCGCCGAGGTGCGGCTGTCGTCCAATGCGGATCTCGCCTGGAACGCCGAGGCGCAGTATCGCGCGCCTCAGTTTGGCGTGCGCGCCGGTATGGAGCAGGTTGGCGCCGGCTATGGCAGTCTGGGGGTGGCCTATCTCATCAATGATCGCCGCGCGTGGTTTGCCGGCGGCGATGTGCGCCTGCTCGGCGACCATCTGCAACTGCAGGGGCGCGTGCAGCAGCAGGCGGACAACCTGCTGGGGCAGAAGCGGTTCACCACGATGCGCGACGTCTACACGGCGGGGGTCATGGTGCGCGCGCGCCGGGCGAGTCTCGCTTTGACGGGCGTGCACAATCTCGCGCAGAACGATGCCGCCAACGACACGCTGCTCGTGAACAATGCGGCGAGCGTGCTGACCGCACAGGCAAGCGTGCCAATCACCGTGGCGGGCAAGGAGCTCGTGTTCACCAGCGGCGGGAGTTGGCAGCAGAACGAAGACGCCAATCCCGTGCGGGCGATTCCGGCCATCACCGTGCGCACGTGGTCCGCCGGTGTGGTCGTGCCGGTCGGGATGTTCTCGCTGTCGCCGAGCGTGAATGGCGTGTCGAGCGATGGCGGAGGCACCGCCGCGCAGAACAACGTAACTGGTGGTTTCCGCGCGAGTGCCCGTCTTGGCAAGGGGAAGGGAACCTTCTCCGCCGGCTACAATCGCACCTTCGTCGCGGCGCGCGAGGTGAGTGGCGCCACCGCGCAGGTGATGCTGCCGATCTTCTGGGCCACGCGCCTCAACCTCAATGCGCGCCTGCAACGATACGGTGCGCTGGGCGTGCGCCGCGCGTTCCGTGAGTCGTTCCTTACCACGTCCGTGAGTCGAAGCTTCTGATGCGCCGTCTCCTTCGCTCCGCCACCGCGTGGCGCCGTCTCGTGTGCAGCGCCGCGGCGCTGATGCTGACGGCGTCCTGCAAGGATCTGCTCATTGACGGGGGCGCCCGTACGGGCTCGGGGACACCGAAGGCGCTGCGTCTCGATGCGCCGAGTGTGTCGCTGACCGCCGGCACGACGCGACGCGTAACCGCGCAGCTGCTAGACGGCGCGGGGCAGTCAATCGCCGTGCCGTCGGATCTCACACTGAGCTATCAATCGAGTGCGCCGGCGGTGTTCACCGTGAGCAGCACGGGTGAGGTGACCGGTGTGACGCCTGGCCAGGGGGTGCTGCGCGCGGCGGTCGGCGCGCTGCAGGTCGGCGTGCCGGTAACGGTGACGCCGGCGGGCACCCAACGGCTCGAGCGCGTTGCCGGTGATGCGCAGACCGGCCTGTTCGGGGCCACGCTGTCCACGCTCCTGCGCGTGCGCGCGGTGCGCGCGGATGGTGCACCACTGGCCAATGTCACCATCACGTTCACGACCCCTTCGGGCAGTGCCACACCGGCGAGCGCCCCCACCGACGTGAACGGGGAAGCGACCACCAGCTGGACGCTGGGCAACAGCGCCGGTGCGCAGACCTTGCTGGCGAGCGCGCCCAACTTCGGCAGCGTGACCTTCACGGCCACGGCCCTCGTGCGGCCCGTCGCGACGGTCACCGTCACGCCCGCCACGCTGGCGTTCACCGCCATCGGTCAGAGCGCGCCGCTGACGGCGGTGGCGCGTGACCTGTTGGGCGGCGTGGTGAACGTCGCGGCATTTGCGTGGACCAGCTCCAATCCCTCGGTCGCGATCGTGTCGCCCACCGGCCTCGTGACGGCGGTGGGCGACGGCACCGCGACCATTGCCGCCTCCACCGGTACGATCTCCGGTGGTGCACAGGTCACGGTGTCGTTGCCGGTGGCACAGCCGCGTCTCGCGTTCCAGCCGGAATCAATCGTGGTGACGATGCCCGTGCTGGGCGCGAAGGTGAGCGCGCAGACCGAGGTCGTGGATGCGGGCGGCGCGGCGCCGTCGACGCTGGGGACCATCTCGTGCAGCGCGATCACCGATATCGGCGGGACGGCCGGGTGGGCCACGCTCGAGAGCTGTGGTGGCGTGGTGCGCATCACGGCTACCGCCCCGGACCTTACCGGGCAGGGGCGCGCGTACACGCAACGTTCCTACGTGGACGTCTCCGGCTCCCTGGCCAGCAATTCGCCGAAACGCCTGATCCTGCGCCTGAACGCGACGGTTGCAGACATCCCGGTCATTCGTGTGCTGCCGGCCGGCACTCGCCGGTGGAATCACGTGCCGAGCGTGCGCGACTCGGGGCTGTACGCCGATACCCTGAGTATCAGCAACGGCGGGGGCGGCACGCTGTCGGGGCTGTCGGTTGCGGTGACATACGCCCCGGGCCAGCCCACCGGTTGGATCTCCACGGTCGTGCTGACGCGCACGGAGACGGGGTACGCGCTCGCCTACCGCGTCAACCGTGGCGCCCTGCCGACCGGGATGTACTCGGCCACCCTGCGCGTGACGTCCACGCAGGCGGGGGTGCTGCCGGCCGACGTGCCCATTCTGCTCGACGCGGGACCGTTCCCCACTATCGGGTTGTCGCCGGATACACTCGACGTGCGCACGACCACCAACGGCGCAGCGGTCCAGCGCGCGGTGGACATTCTGGAGGTGAATGGGCTCGGTGATGCGGCACTCGGGGCCATCACCTGTCGGGCGCCACGCTACACCGATGAGAGCGGGTGGCTGACAGTGGTCCGGTGCGCCGACTCGCTGGTGGTGCGCGTGGATCCCGGCACCAATTACGCCGGTACCACCACCGCGTCCGTGTGGGTGCTCGCGGCGAACGCCAGGGATTCCGTACGCCTGAGTGTCCAGCAGACGGTCACGCAGGGTGGTGGCGGCGGCACGCCAATCGCGGTACTCGGGCTGTCGCAGGATTCGATTTCAGTACGCAATTGGAGCGACGGCCCTTCGGTTCGCCGCGCCATCGACATCCGTGACGTGAACGGATTGAGCGATGCCGCGCTGGGCGCCTTGACGTGTCGGGTGCGTCTCGGCGAATCCAATACGCCGTGGGTCACCGTGGAGCGGTGCGCTGACTCGCTGGTAGTGAATGTGAGTCCGGCGAACTTCAACGGGACCGATCGGGCATCGGTCTGGGTGATCGCCGCGAATGCGGCGGACTCCGTGCGTCTGCGGGTCCAGCAGACGGCATTTCCGGCGGATCTGCTGCTCGAGCCCTCGACGCTCAACCTGTCGGCCACCTTCGGTGGAGCCGCGGTACGCGGCGCGGTGGCGCTGGGGGCGCAGGTGCCGATCGGCAGTCCCACGACGTACCCGCGCAGTGAACTCAATGCCGCCCGCTGCACGATCGTCAGCGTGCCGGCCGGCGCACCGGCGCTGTCGGTGGCCAAGTGCGGCAATGACTCCGTGGCCGTGCTCGCCACGCCGGACGCGGCCGCGGGAACGTACACGTATCTCATCGACATCGATGCCCCCACGGCAAAGGGCCCGCCGGGGGCGGTGCGCCTCACGGTGAACGTCACCGTGACGTCGTCGGGGCCGTCGGCGGTGGACGCGATGCAGGTGTCGGCGCTGTACACGCTGTGTGCCAAACGCCTCTCCGGCAATACGCTCGTCTGCTGGGGGGCGAACTCCAGCGGGCAGCTTGGCAATGGGACGCGCACCCGTGCGGCCTACCGTTCTCCGGTTCAGGTCCCCGCGGGCACAACGTTCACGATGGGTCCCGGGCAGGCGACGCACTGCGCGATTGCCTCGGGGACGCAGACCGGGTTCTGGTGCTGGGGTTCCAACGGATTTGGTCAGGTCGGCGACGGCACCTTTAACGACGCGCTGGTCCCGACGCGTGTGCTGTTGAATGCTGGCAGCTATCAGAAGATTGCGGCCGGCAACGGGGCCGCGTGCGCGATTGCCGACAACACGCTGTACTGTTGGGGGTTGAACAGCTACGGACAGGCCACGTCAACGGTGACCCCTTGGGTCAACTCGCCCGTGGCGGTGAGTCTGAGCGGCGTGACGGATGTCGCGCCGGGCTACAACCACACGTGCGCGTTGGCGTCCGGGCTCTACTGCTGGGGCATCGCCTGGTCGGTGGGCAATGGTGGGACCTCCACGGCCGCGGTGCGCACCCCGACCGCGATCGCCTTCCCCGACGCGGTACCCACGACGGGCCTCGTGACCGGGTTCGATGCGTCGTGCCTGCGCAACGCCGCCAACTCGGCGCTCTACTGCTGGGGGCCGAATGGTTACGGGGCAACGGGTACGGGGATCTCGGGCACGGTGTCACGCCCCACGCGCGTGACGTTCCCCACGAGTGGTTCCATCAGCTGGGTGGCGATGGGCGAGAATCACGCCTGCGCCATCGTGGGAGGCGACACGTACTGCTGGGGTTCGAACAGCTACGGGCAGCTGGGCGATGGGACGACGAACGATCGGACCACACCGGTGCGCCTGGCCTTCGATCCCGGCTTCTCGCAAATCTGGACGCAAGTGCACACCACCTGCGGTCTGGTGGCCGCGACCAGTCGTGTCATGTGCTGGGGGTACGGACTGACGGGGGAAATCGGCAACGGATTGGAGAACAACGCCCTGACGCCGACGTATGTGAAGGAGCCGCCCTGAGGGATGGCGGCTCCCGCGTGGTGTGGCGAATCATGGCCAACGACATCGCCCCAGGCCGTTCCGCGGGTAGCTTCCTCCGGGCATGACCGATTCCGACCGCAGCGCCTCGCGCTCCGCCACCCTCGCCGCCACCGTCGCCTGCATTTGCTTCGGTGCGTCGGTGGTCGTGACGCGCTTCGTTGTCCCGCAGACCACGCCGGTCATTCTCGCGTTCCTGCGGTACGTCATCGCGACGACGTGCGTGCTGGGCATGCTGGGGCGTCGCGCCTTTCCCGCGATGCCCGGGGCCGATCGCGCCCAGCTCGCCCTGCTGGGCGCGCTCTTCTTCGGAGTCTTTCCGTGGAGCTTCAGCGCGTCGCTGACGCATCTCCCCGCGGCCACGGTGGCGCTCATCGTGGCGACCAATCCGCTCGTGACGCTCGCGCTCAGCGCCGCGCGTGGCACCGAGCGACTGACGGCACGCATTGTCATTGGCCAGCTGCTGGCGCTGGGTGGCATCGCGCTCGCGCTGCCGTGGCACACGACGGCAGCGGTGGCTGGTGATGGACCGCGCTGGATTGGCTACGCCGAAGTGGGCACCACGGTCCTCTGCGGCGCGATCTACAACGTGTGGTCGCGCCCGCTGCTCCTCAAATACTCCTCGGCGGTGATCACCGGGCAGTCGATGCTCGCTGGCACGATCGCGCTGGCGCCGCTCGCGCTCTGGCAGGGACTTGGGGCGCACACGCGCACGATCACACCAAGTGGCTGGGCCGCGGTGCTGTTTCTCGGCACCCTCGGTGGCGCGGTGGGTTTTGGTCTGTGGGGACTCGCGCTGCGGCGCTCGACGCCCAGTCGGGTGGCGGTGTTTCTGGCCCTCAATCCCATCACGGCGATTGCGCTGGGGGTGGTGCTGCTCGGCGAGCCGGTCACCCTCACGCTCGCGGGTGCGCTGGTGTTGGTGATCACGGGCATTCAGCTGGCTACGCGACGGTAGATTCCTCGCATGACCAATCCGGCGGACTTTCTTCGTGCGCTGCGCGGACAGAGTTACGTGATGCTCCGCCCGTCCCCCATCGCCGGCGTCGGCGTGTTCGCCATTCGGGATATTCCCAAAGGGTGTCGCGACATGTTCTCCCCGCCAGGTGCCGACGACGAGTTCGTGGCGGTCCCGCGCGCGCTGATCGACGCCGAACCACCGCATGTGCGCGCGCTGGTCGAGAACTACTGCCTGTACGACGAGACGACCTACTGGGTGCCGCGCGACGGTTTCCGGCGGCTCGACTGCTCCCTGTTCCTGAACCACAGCGACACACCGAATGTGGTGTCGGTCGATGACGGCGCCTACTTCGAAGCCTTGCGCGATATCGCGATGGGCGAGGAACTTCTCGTGGACTACGGCGAGCTGGTCGACGACACGGACACGCCGTAGTTCCCTCTCTCCGCTCCTGCCCGAGCCGCTCATGCCCGCTCTCCGTTCCGCGCGCGCAGTGCGCCGCGCCCTCGTTCTTCCGGTTGCGGCGCTGGTCGCCGCGCTGGGCGCCGTGGCCACGCTCTCGGCGCAGCGCACGCCGCTCGCGCCGATGGATGTGTTCGCGATGGTGTACGCCGGTGATCCGCAGATCAGTCCGGATGGGCAGTGGATCGCGTTCGTGCGGCGCTGGAGCGACGTGCAGACCGACAGCCGCAAGAGCAACATCTGGCTCGTGAAGACCGACGGGTCGTCGTCGCGGGCGTTGACGACGGGCGCGTACGTGGAAACGGCGCCACGCTGGTCACCGGATGGCACGCGTCTCCTGTACGTCTCCAATCGGTCGGGGCGCCCGCAGCTGCATGCGATCACCATCGCCACGGGGACCGAGGTGCGCCTCACCGATGGCGCGACGCCGCCGAGTGGTGCGTCGTGGAGCGCTGATGGCGCCCAGATCGCGTATCTCGCGCTGGTGCCGTCGGCGCCGCTGGTGATCGGCACGCCGCTCACGCCGCCACCCGGCGCGACGTGGGCCGCACCCCCCAAGGTGACGGATCGCCTCACCTTCCGGTACGACGGCGTGGGTGAACTGCCGCGCGCGTTCATGCATGCCTTCGTGGTGTCGGTGCAGGGCGGTGCGCCGCGCCAGGTGACGCAGGGCGACTATGACCACGGCGGCACCAACTACGCGCCCGGGTCGCTCGCGTGGACACCGGATGGGCGTGAGCTCATTCTGCCGGCGCGGCGCGACACGAACCCCGAGCTGCACTCGCGCGAGACCGAGCTGTACGCGGTGACGGTCGCCACCGGCGCGATGCGGCGTCTCACCCGGCGCTATGGCCCGGATGCGTCGCCGGTGGTGTCGCCCGATGGTGCGATGATCGCGTGGACCGGCTTCGACGACACCGGGGCGAGCTTCACCAATACGCAGCTGTACGTGATGCGGCGCGACGGCAGCGGGCGCCGGTCGCTCACGGCCACGATCGATCGCAACGTGGATTCGCCGGTGTGGGCGGCGGATGGGCAGTCGCTCTACGTGCGCTGCGACGTCGAAGGGAACACGCGCGTGCTGCAGATTGCGCTGAACGGCACGGTGAAGGAGGTCGCCCGCGATCTGGGCGAAGGGCATTCGGCGTACGGGGCGAACAGCAGCTTCAGCGTCTCCAAGACCGGGGTGGTGGCGTACACACTGAGCACGCCCACCCGCCCGAGTGACGTGGGCGTGGCGGCGCCGGGACAGGCGCCGCGCACGGTGACCGCGCTCAATGCCGATCTGCTCGCCACGCGCACGCTCGGTGCCGTGGAAGAGTTCTGGTATCCGTCGTCGAAGGACCAGCTGCGCATTCAAGGGTGGCTCGTGAAGCCACCCAACTTTGATCCCGCCCGGAAGTATCCGCTCATCCTCGAAATTCACGGCGGGCCGTTCCTCAACTACGGCAGCCGCTTCGACGAAGAGAAGCAGATGATGGCGGCCCAGGGCTACCTCGTGCTGTATGTGAACCCGCGCGGCAGCACGAGCTACGGTGAAGCGTTTGCGATGAAGATCCACCACACCTATCCCGGCGATGATCGCTTCGATCTCGAGTCGGGTGTGAACGCGGTGATCGCGCGTGGCATCGTGGATACGACCAATCTGTTCGTGACCGGCGGGAGCGGCGGCGGCGTGCTGACGGCCTGGCTCATCGGGCATAGCACGCGCTACCGCGCCGCCGCCGCGCTCTATCCGGTGATCAACTGGGAATCGTTCAACCTGACGAGTGATATCGCGCCGAACACCTCGCGCACCTGGTTCCCGGGATTGCCGTGGGATCACATGGCGAACTACGATCAGCGATCACTCCTCTCGGTCGTGAAGCAGGTGAAAACGCCGACGCTCATCATGACCGGCGAAGAAGACGATCGGACGCCGATGAGCGAATCGATCCAGTACTACAAGGCGCTCAAGATGCTCGGCGTCGAATCGGCGCTCGTGCGGGTGCCCGAGGAACCGCATGGCATCCGGCGCCGCCCGAGTCACGAAGCGGCCAAGGTAACGACGACGCTGGGATGGTTTGCCCGCTATCGTGTCACGCCCTGAGCGGCGCCTGCATTCGCCGTGGCAATCGCTTAACATCCCGAAAGGCGTCTGCCGACGCGTGTGTCGCACCACCTTCTTCGAACTCCCGCTGCCATGTCCGAGGGTCACACCAGCGTGCTTGCCGGTCGTCGTCTGGCCCTGATCGGGGCGGGGACGATGGGGTCCGCCATCGCCGGGGGCCTTGCCGACGCCGGCGTGTTTCCGCAGGCCACGCTGTCCATCGTGGATGTGCATTGGGAAGCGGCGGAGCGCCTGGCCGCCCGCATTCCCGGCGCGACGGCTACGGACGCGGCCGCCGCGCTGGCGCAGGCCGATGTGGTGCTGATCTGCGTGAAGCCCAAGGATGTGCCGGAGGTGCTCGACACGCTCGCGCGGGTGCGGGCGGCAGCGCCGTGGCCGCTGGTGCTCTCCATTGCGGCCGGTGTGACGATCGGCAGCATGGAAGCGCGCCTGCCGGCCGGCACCCCGGTCATTCGCGCGATGCCGAACACCGCGTCACAGATCCGCAAAGGGTGCACCGTGCTGTCGCGCGGCACGCACGCCAGCGACGCCGATCTCACGACCGCCCGCGCCATCTTTGCCAGCGTGGGCACCTGCCTCACGCTCGAGGAGCGGCATCTCGACGCCGTGACCGCGGTCTCGGCGAGCGGTCCGGCTTTTCTCTACGTGGTGCTCGAAGCGCTCACCGATGGCGCCGTGAGTGTCGGGCTGCCTCGCGCCGCGGCGCTGGAGCTCGTGACGCGCATGACGCTCGGGGCCGCCGAGATGGTGCTCACCACCGGCAAGCATCCGGCGGCACTCAAGGACGACGTCACCACGCCCGGCGGCTGCACGATTGCCGGCCTGATGGTGCTCGAAGACGGTCGCGCGCGCTCGGTGCTCGCCCGGACGATCGAAACGACCACGAAGGTCGCCGCCGGACTGGGGAAGTAGGCCGCCCATGCGAGTGGCCATCGTGGGCGGTCCCGGGATCGGCAAGAGTACGCTCGTGCGTCAGCTGGGCGATCTGTATCGCAACGGCTCGTACGGCGAAGGGGAGCAGGGTGTGTGGGATCCGCAGGTGCTCGCCGACATCGAAGCCGGGCGGAATCCCGTGGGCGTCACCGAGTACTTCGCGCGGTTGTACGACGCGAACTACCGGCATGCGGCGTCACACGACAGCCCCGAGGCCGTGGTACTGATCGAGGGGGCGCAGATCACGCTCGAGGCCCATATCGCCGAGTATCCGGCCGAGGTCCACGAGGCGCTGCGCGACGTGGTGCGCCTGGGGGAGGCGTGGAGCCCGGATTGCACGATCGTGCTGACGTCGAGCACGCAGACGATCGAAAAGCACATCCGCTGGCGGCGCCGCCCCTTCGAGGAAGTGGAGCGGATGGTAGAGCGTTTCCGTCTCATCGACGCCGAGTTCCGGCGGTTGGCGCGTCACTATCCGGGCGCGGTGCTCGTGGATCGCGACGGCATGGAGTTCCATACGCGCGAAGGGTTGCTGGCGGTGATCGCCGCCGCGGGACTGCCGCCCTTTCCCGAGATTCCGTACCAGCAGCGGGATTAACCGCGCGCGCCGCGTTCGACGTGGGCGCTCAGCAGGGCGTTCACCTCGTCGACGTGCGTGAGCGGCCAGCCGTGCGACGCGTCAACCACCTCGCGATAGGTCGCGCCGGGGATCGCCGCCGCGAGCGCGCGCCCCAGTGCCGGTGGCGCGATGGGATCCCACGCGGCACTGGCGACGAGTACCGGCCGACCGCTCAACTCGCGCAGGCGGACGGTGAGATCACAGGCCCGCATCGCGGCCAGCTGCGCATTGGCGATGGCCGGCTGATCCGCGAGATCATGACCGAACAGCTCGGCGAGCCGGTCGGCGCGCGCCGCGAACTCGTCGATCCGACCCGGGGGCGCGATGAGCCCGAGGAAGGCGCGACGGCGACTCGCGCGCGAGCCGATGCGGGTGCGAGCGCCTAGCGACAGCATGCGCCACGTGAGCGGCGCCGCTGCGCGCCCATTCGCAAAGGTGCAGAGCAGCGCCAGGCTCGCCACGCGGTCGGGCGCGTCGAGCGCGAGCTGCATGGCGACCGGTCCGCCGAGCGAGTGCCCCACGACATGAGCGCGCGTGATCCCCTCGGCGTCGAGGATCACGCGCGCGTCTTCGGCCATCTGCGCCACCGTGATCGGCGCTGATGCCGGGACGCTCTGCGCCATGCCGCGATTATCCACGGTGATCGTGCGATACGTCTGCGCGAGAAACTCGGCCTGCGGTCGCCACGCCTCGCCCTGGGCGCCCACACACTGCAGCAGCAGCACGGTGTTCGTGTGCGTGTCGCCACGCACCACGTAGTGCAGCGGACAGCCGCGATGGGTTACCGTGGCGTGGCGCAGGTTGTGTGGCATGGCGGAGTCTTCTAGCGCCCCGCCGCCAGAAAGCGCTCCACTTCCGGCCACACGCGATCGGGTTGCTCGGCGTAGAGCATGTGCGCCGCGCCGGCCACCTTCACGAGTCGCGCATTGGGGAGCGATGTGGCCCACGCTTCCACCATGTCCATCGGGATCGCTTCGGCCTGGCCGTGCAGGATGAGCACCGGCACCGTCAGCGACCGCAGGGCGGGGCGCAGGTCCCAGTTGCCGTAGGAGTTCATGATGACGCGGTTGGCGGTGCGGAGGCCGAACTGAATGCCCTGCGGATCGGAGCTGCAGATATCGGCCTTGATGCGCGTGCTCACGTACGAGGGCTCGGCTACCCGCGGGACGAGATTCACCTTCCAGAGATCGCGGCAGGCGGCGCGGATGCTGTCGCCATTGGTGGCGGTCATGAGGCGCCGATTCGCGGCGCTCGTCTGCGCTTGCATGGCCGCGTCCATGTGGACGGCGACGTTCTTGCCAAACCGATCCCAGAAGTCGGCGCGATAAGGCGGCACCGGCCCCATGAGCACCAGGCGCGCCACGCGATCCGGATGGGCGAGCGCGTAGCTGGCCGCGAGCAGTGGGCCGTACGAATGCGCCACGAGCGTGGCTTTCGCGAGACCAAAGTGGGCGCGCACGGCGTCGAGGTCGGCGATCGCCACCGTGGCGGTGAGCTGCGTGGAATCCGTCGGCAACGTGGAGCGTCCGCCGCCGCGCTGATCGTAGAAGATCACGACATGCTTCGCAGTCAGTGGCCCGAAGTCGCCGCGGAAGCTTTCCTGATCCATCCCCGGGCCGCCGTGAATGGCGATGACCGTATCGCGTCCGCTCCCTTCGACGCGATAGAACAGCCGCGCGCCATCGGCGGTGCGCACATACCCTTCGCGGCTCGGCGCGGTCGCGCCACGGGGCGCGACGGGCTTCGTGAAGAGCGCCTTCGGAATCATCACATGTGCGCCCATCGTGCCGTCCACCAGCTGCGTGATGCGGACATCGCAGCCGGTGCTCACGAGCATGTACGCGTCTTCGCGCGAGAGATGGTAGACATCACCCAGCAGCGTGATGGCTTCCTTGACCGCGATCTTGGTGGCGATGGTGAGATTGCTGTCGGCCCCCATCGCGATCCAGTGCGTGGGCGTTTCCCCGCGCGGCCAGGTCTGCTTGAGATCCTTGCGCACCACGAGCTGAAATCGGCCGCGCAACGCGGTCTCGAGTGCGGTGATGTCCACTTCGCCGTCGCCTTGCGCCGCGTGGCCGTCACCCGCAAGCAGCAGCGCGCCCGGCACATTCACCGGGATGTAGAGCGTAGTGCCGGCGACCATTTCCTTGTTGTCGAGATTACCGGCATGGGTGCCCGGCGGCGCACTGTTGATGCGCCCCTTGGCCGGTGGTGGCGCCACGCCGATGCTGCCGAAGAACGGCCGCAGCGGAATCTCGATGCCGAGCGAATCGGAGAAGTGGCCGATCATGCGCTTGGTGTCGAGCGGCACGATGCGCGACTTCGACTGCCCCGGAAACTCCTCGGGAATGAAGCCGCTGCGCGGCCCGAAGGAGTTGCAGGCATACGGGATGGCGAGATCGATGCGCTGGATGCGCACTTCGAGCACGTCTCCCGGCTCGGCGCCCTCGACGTACACCGGACCGGTGAGCACATGGCCGCCCGGTCCGCGCTTGATCACCGAATCGCGCGCCGCCGCCTGAATGGCGCGGATGGCCGGCTCGATCGTGCCGCTGTCGAGTCCCGGTTGCAGGAGACGCGTGCCGCAGGTGCTGACGGTGCCGATCTCCACGATGTCGCCCGATCGCACGCGGAGCGCCGGGGCGGCCTGCGGATCGTAGCCGCCGTACACCACGGTGCGTGGCGAGGGCATCAGCACCGGGATGCCATCGCGGGGATTGGGGGCCGGCGTTGGTGTGGACGGCGCGGAAGACGTGGCCGTGGTGCAGGCTGCCAGCGAAAGCGCGAGGGCGAACGTGCATGCGCCCGTGTGGCACACGGTGGCGGCGCGGGGGAAGCGTGCTTGAGTCATGCGTTCACTTCCTTGGGGTGTGCTTCCACACCACCCGGGCGCCGGTGGTGGAATCGAGCCCCGCGACGAGCGTACTCGTTGCCGCGGGCGTGCTGACGGTGACCTCACGCGCCAGGTCGTGCTGATACCGCGCCGTGACGAGATCGGCTACGGCGGCGACATCCTTCACGCTGCTGTAGATCGTGAGGGCGCCGGTGGCCGGCAGCGTGAGCTGCGTCCACGTGGCGGTGCGATCCTCGAGGACGACCGGTGCGCCATCGGCGCCGGCGGCATAGCCCACATCACCACCGGTGACGAAGCTGCGCGCCTTGCTCGGGCGGGGCATCACCCACGCCTCGACGGTGTCGTTCACCACGATCGGCACCACCGAGAAGGGATGCGCCTTCCGGGTCCACACTGGCGTCACCAGCTTCGACACCTCGCGCGCCAGTTTGGCCCCGCGCGCGAGTCGTGCGGTATCCAGCGCGTCGGTGTACTTGGCGCGTGCGCCATCGAGGCGCACCACGCTGAGCCGACGTACGGTGCGATAGCTGCTGTCGATGTCGTAGACCCCGCCCACCGGCAGGCCGTCGCTGGTGCGCTCGCAATAGAGCGCCTTGGGCGCACTCGCGGCGGCGCCGAAGGTGCCGCCGGCACGCAGGCGCGCGACCGTCGCGACACACTGCATCCAGTACGTGATGGCGCGGGCGCGGGCGTCGGCTTTGGCGAACGCCTCGTGGAAGACGGGCGAGAGGCCGTCGGCGGCCGTAGCGGGGGCCACCGGCGCTTCGGGGGCGGGCGCGGGTGGCGGCGGCGCGGAGGCCGGCGCCTTGGCGCATGCGGCGAGAAGGGTGGCGGCGGTGATGCCGCTCAGCAGCGCGAGGCGCGGCGTGGTGATGTGGGATCCCATGCTCAACGCTAATGCGCGGCAGCGGCCGCCGCTTGGGGCGGCCACATCACGCTGGCGCGACGGCGCGGGTTATGGCGGCGGCGGCTTGCAGTAGAGTTTGCGCGCCTGATCCCCGGCACCGAGCATTGCGGTGAGTGCGCCCTGAATCTCGATGGCGCTCGCGCCGTCGCCGATGCCGGTCGTGACGGCCGTGGAAGCCAAGGCCAGCATGGCGTTCATCGGATCGAGATCGGTGCACGCCTTGGTGCGGCCGGCGGCGATGAGATAGGCACGCGCCTGCTGCAGGGCCGCCGCCGCGATCACGCCGCGGGAGTCCTCGGCGGAGCGGAGCGAATCGGCGAGCGTGAGCATCGCCAGCGCCGTGCGCTGCGATGCGGTGATCGCGTCGCCCCCACCGCCGCGCAGCAGCCCGACGCCACGCGCGAGCGCGTAGCTGCGGAGCCGCTCGCGGTCGCTGCCGCCGCGCGGGGCGCGCTGCAGGACCCGCACGGCGCTGTCGGCCAGCTGTTCCTGCAGATAGTCCTCGGCCAGCGCGAGATACGGCTGCAAGGTGGCCGAGTCGCTCACGACCGCGGCCTTGGTGTTCTCGATGGCCGTCTTGCGATCGCCGGATTTGCGCGCGGTGTTGGCGGCGAGCAAGCGGAAGTCGGGGACGTTGGGAAAACGTGCGAGCGCCCGCGGGAGCACCACCGGCTGCTCGGCGGTGATGACCGCGAGATACTGCAGATAGATGCGCGCATCGCCCGGATGCCGGCGAACGGCACGCGCGCTGACCTCGATCGCGGTGAGCGTATCGTTCGTCTGCCGGAGCGACTCGATGTAACGGGTGACGTAGTTGGAGTCGGCGCGGAAGGTGGGATCGTCGCGCTCGAGGGTGTCGCCCAGGGCGGCCGCAGCCGGCCACTGATTGAGCGCCGTATGGGCCCGGAACGCGAGGCGTCGGAACTCCGCACGCGGCCCGAAGCGCGCCTGCATGGCGCGAATCTGTCGCAGCGCCAGCGCCGGTTCCTGCAGGCGCAGCAACGCTTCGGTCGCGCTGCTGGCCAGCTGGGCGCTGTCGGGGTGCAGTGCGTAGACGCGCTGCCACGCCTGCACGGCAGGGGCCGTGCGCTTCAGCGCTTCGAGGGCCTGTGCCCGCGTGACGGCGGCGACGGTGTTCGTGCTGTCGATCCCGAGCGTGGTATCGGCGACCGCCAGCAAGGTGCCCGCCGCCCCACCGCCGTTGAGCAGCGCCGACAGCAGACAGGCCCGCGAGATGGTCGCCGCGGGGTAGGCCCGAATGGCGGCCTCCGCCTCGCGCACCGCCGTGGCGTGATCGCCGCGCAGCAGGGCGTTCTCACACCGCCGCAGCGGCGTCATCTGCGCGCGCGCCTTGAGGACCTCCTGCACGAGCTGATCGGCCAGCGTCGGCAGCGCGGGGCTGCGCA
Source organism: Gemmatimonadaceae bacterium (assembly GCA_019752115.1). Lineage (NCBI taxonomy): Bacteria > Pseudomonadati > Gemmatimonadota > Gemmatimonadia > Gemmatimonadales > Gemmatimonadaceae > Gemmatimonadaceae bacterium. Next base: position 20,741 of record JAIEMN010000020.1, on the reverse strand, counting down.
GCGTGGGGAGCGGCTGCTGCATCCCCCAGCTCCGCAGCCGTCCGATGCGTGGGAAGAGCACGAACTGCCCGTCTTTCCGGGTCAGCTGCCCGTGCACCGTTTCGTCGGCCCGCAGCTCGGTCGCCAGGATGCGCAGCTCGGCGTCGTTCAGGAGCGTGGTCTTCTTGAGATCGGAGCGCTGGAAGTAATTCGCGATCTTGTACCCTTCTAGCCCATGGGCCCCACTTTTTTCGAGGGGCTTCTCGAGGCGATCCCGGGTCAGCTCGACCAGCTCGCGCGCCTGCGCCTGAAGCCCACCGGCGGTGTCGCTCCGGAACTGGGCCACGAACACTTCCTGGCGGGTGAACTCCTGCGCGTGGGCCGCCGTCGCCGCGAGACACAGGGCGGCAAGGGGGGCCAGCAGTCGAGGCAGGTGAATGGCGCGCATAGCGCTGAAACGTATCGCGTGAGGGGAGCTGATCACATCCGAGCCATCCCGTAGGCCACGCGCTAATTTTCCACCATGGTCGAGATCTACAAGCAGTTCACCGTCGAAGCGGCCCACCGGCTTCCGAACGTGCCGGAGGGGCACAAGTGCGCGCGGCTGCACGGGCACTCGTTCGGCATTGAGATCCGCGTGAAGGGGCCACTCGATCCCACCCTGGGGTGGGTGGTGGATTTCGCCGACATCAAGCGCGTGTTCCAGCCGATCTATGATCAGCTCGACCACCACTATCTGAACGACATTCCCGGGCTCGAGAACCCCACCAGCGAGCGGCTGGCGGTGTGGATCTGGGAGCGGCTGCAGCCGCTGCTTCCGGGGCTCAGCGCGGTGATCGTGCGCGAGACGTGCACCTCGGGGTGTGAGTACCGCGGGTAAGACCGCGTGTTGTCACCCCATGAACGCCCAACGGGCCCGGCCGCATCGCTGCGACCGGGCCCGTTGTCTGTTCCGCGTACCGGGAAGGCTTACCGCAGGTTCGGGTTCGAACCGACCTCTTCCTGGCTGATCGGGATGCAGGTGCTGCGTCCCTGGAGCGCGTTGTTCTTCCCTTCCGCCAGCCAGCGGCGGAGGTCGAACAGGCGACGCCCTTCGAGCCAGAGGACGGCGCCACGCTCACGCATCAGGATCTGATACGCGGCATCGACCGTCGTGGCGGTGAGCGCCGGGAGCGACGAGACCGCGCGCTCCTGGTTGATCAACGTCATCGCCCCCGCGACATCGTTCGCCCGGAGCGCCGCTTCGGCACGGATCAGCAGCATCTCGGTGCCGCGCGCGAGCGCGACCGGATCGCCGAGCGTGTTGTACTTGCGCTGCCGGAAGAAGATCGTGGTGCCGTCCTGCCCACGCGTGAGCGCCGTGCCGGTACGCACCGTGTCGTACGGCACGCGCGCGTCACGGTCGGCGACCCACACGGTGTTCCACACCGTCACTTCGCGACGATTGATCGTCTGGGTGGCCAGATCGAGGTTTTCGCGCGAGGTGTTGGTGGAGAAGATCGCGTTGTGCCGGAACGTGGCCGGCACGAGCGCCGCATCGGCCACGGCCTGCGTCCACTTGCCCTGGTCGGCGAGCACCTGCGCGCGGCCGGCCAGCGCCGCGTTCACCAGCGCCGTGTTGTTCTGCGCCGTGGCGATGGCGAGCGCGCGGGTGAAGAGGCTCTCGGCACGGACGAAGTGCTCCGTGTTCGGAAGCTTCGGGCCGCCGTCGATCGTCGTTTCGCAGACGTTTTCGCCGAGGAAGCGGTTCGCGAAGCCCGCGTAGAGGTACGCGCGCGGCGTGTTGGTGTTCGTTTCGAACGCCGTCCCGAGCACGGTCTTCATGCGGACCAGGCCGTTCTCGGCGACCCAGCGCGCGGTGTGCATACGCGCCCAGTCGGCGTTCACGTCTTCGGCGCGCACGACGCCGATGAAGAACTGGCGTTCGGCCTGGAAGTTGCCCGAGTGCACCAGTTCGAGGCCCGCGAGCGAGCCACGCGTGAGATAGTTGCCGATCGCGTTCGACAGATCGCCACCCATGCCATTCACGAGCGCGGGGACGGCGGCGGCCGAGTTGAGCTGATTGTCCTGCAGGGGGCCGGGATTGGTGACGGTGAAGTCACACCCGGCGAGGAGCGCGGTGGCGGCGAGACCCACGAGGGCCGCGGCGCGCTTCGAGGTGGTCAAAGGCATGGACATCAGAAGCTCGTCCTCACGCTGAGGAGGAACGTGCGATAGGGCGGGAAGTTGTAGTAATCGCGACGCGAGAAGGTGCTGGTGGCCTGGTCGGCCACTTCCGGATCCGAGCCCTGATACTTCGTGCTGCGGAACAGGTTACGACCGGCGACCTGCACGGTCATCGGACGGCCATGCGGCACGTACTTGCGCGGCACGTCGTAGCTGACCGAGAGATTGCGGAGCTTGAAGAAGTCCGAGTTCTCGACCCAGAGCGCGAGGTCACGCTCGGCGGCGTTGATTGCGCACTTCGCGCGATCTTCCGCCTTGACCGTGGCGAGCAGCGACTGATCGCCGGCCGCGGCGGCGCGGAGCGCCTTCTGCGCCGTGTAGCACGGCTGCCAGATGTTGAGACCGGCGTTGGTGAAGCCGATGGCATTGAGCAGGTGGCCACCGAGCTGCCACTCACCCACCGCTTCGACGGTGAGGTTGTCGAAGAGCGTGACGGTGAGCGCGGGGTTGATCAGCTTCGTCGGGAACGTCGACCCGATGAACTGGTTTTCCTGCACCACCGGCGCTTCAAAGGCATCCGGGTTCATCACCTTGCGGCCCACGTAGGCCGGCAGCGGCAGTCCTTCCTGCACGTTGCTGCGCGACAGCGCCTGAATGGTGATGACGCGGCCGCCGAGGTCGACCGCCTTGCCCGACAGATTCGAGTACTGCAGGCGGGCATCCACGCGCGCCCACTTGGCCGGCTGGAAGTTCGTCGTCAGCTGGATTTCCGTACCGGCGTTGGCAATCACGCCCACGTTCTCCGGCTGGTTCGTCGAGAACCCCTGCGACGGCGGATACTGCACGTTGATGATCGCGTCGTTCGTGCGCGCGGTGAACGCGGTGAGCACGATGCCGAGGCGGCCGTTGAAGAGCCCGGCGTCGAAGCCGATTTCGCTTTCGCGCGTGCGCTCGGGACCGAGGTTCGGGTTGCCGAGCTGGCCCGGCGTGAAGGCCGACAGGCCGCCTTCGGCGGCGATCGGGTTCCAGGTCCGCGTGGCGTCGAACGCGCCCGGCGCCTTGCCGGATTCGCCGATGGCACCACGCAGCTTGAGCGTTTCGACGAACTTGAGCGGCCAGAACGCCTCGTCGGAGAGCACGTACGACACGCTCACCTTCGGGTACGTCTGCAGGCCGAAGCTCTTGCCGAAGGCGCTGTTGCCGTCGACGCGCGCGCCGGCGGTGACGAAGAGCCGGTCGCGCCAGCCCATCATCTGCTGGGCGAAGAAACCGGCGTTGATCACGCGCTGCTGGTTCACGTCGGTGATCTGACGCAGCGAAGCCGAGAGCAGCGTCGGGAGCCCTGGGCCCGCGAAGTTGTCGCCCTGCAGATCGGTGCTGTTCAGGCGGCTGTCGAAGAGCTGACCGCCGATCGACGTGCTCGAGCTGAAGTTCGTGCCGATCGCCTGCTTCCAGGTGCTCGCCAGGTCCACCGTGATGAGCTGGCGGTTCCAGAGCGTCTGGAAGTACTGGCCCGTCGGGGTGCGCGGATAGCCGAACGGATTGATCGTGCGCTGATCGTTGTTGTTGTAGTCGATACCCACCGACAGGCGGTTCGTCAGCTGCGACAGCGGCGTCCAGCTGGCCGTCCCACCGAAGATGAAGTGATCACCCTGGATGGTGTTGGCCTTCGAGAACATCGTGTCGTTGATGACGCACACGACCGTGGTGTTGGAGCAGCCGCTCCCCTTGAAGTTCGAGCCCGGGCCGCGCGACACGTTGAGGAGGAAGCCGTCGGCGCTGTTACCGTCGCTCACCATCGCGGTGCTGCGGCGCTGCCAGCTCGTGTTGGCCGAGAGGGTGAGCGTCTTGCTCGGCGTGAAGCCGAGGTTGGCGCGCAGGCCACCGGTCTTGTTGCTGCCGACGCGCAGCACGCCTTCTTCATTCTCGAGGTTGCCGGAGAGGCTGTAGGTCACGCCGCCGCTCGAGCCGCGCACGCCGAGATTGTAGCGGCCGATGTAGCCGTCCTGCAGCCACGACCCGCTCTTGGGGCAGGTCGGGTCTTCGAATGCCACGCCGTTCGCGTCCACCACGTTCGGGCCGCGGCACTGCTTGAGGAACATGCCGGTCGGATCCGACTTGGGGCCGAAATCGCCCATGCGGTTGAAGCCGGAGTTCACATCGAGATTCCACTGCGCCGCGCCATCACGGCCGCGCTTGGTGAAGATCTGGATCACACCACCCGACGCTTCCGTTCCGTACAGCGTCGTTGCGGCGGGGCCCTTCACCACTTCGATGCGATCGATGTCGGCCGCTGGGATGTCGCTCAGCGGCGACACGCTCTGACGCGACGACACACCGGTCGGCGAGTTGCCGTTGAAGATGCGGATGCCGTCGACGTAGATGATCGGACGGTTGCCCTGCGTGATCGAGTTCACGCCGCGCAGTCGGATCGTCGCGCCGGCACCCGGCGTGCCACCGTTCTGCAGCACCGTGACACCCGTGGACCGACCGGCCAGGATCTGCGCCGTGTTGCCGGCACCGGCGCGCTCGAAATCCGCGCTGCTCACCGTGGTGACGGCGTTGCCGACTTCCTTCTTGCGCTCTTCACCCGTGGCCGTGACCACGACACCGGCGAGGGACACGCTGCTCTTCACGAGCGTGAAGTCGACGGTGAGCGAGCCGTTCGCCGGCAGGGTGACGGTGCGCTGCTGCAGCTGATAGCCGATGCGACGCACGACGATCGTCTGCGTGCCGCTCGGGAGATTGGCGAGGGAGTACCGCCCGTCATCGCCGGTGCTCTTGCCGAGCGGGGTACCGGCGATCGTAACCTGAGCGGCCGCCACCGGCTGGCCATTGTCGGCATCCACGACCTTGCCGCTGATGGTGCCGGTGGACTGGGCGACGAGCGGCTGGGCCGTAAACGTCGCCAGCGGGAACGCGAGAAGCGCGGCCACGGAGGTCAGCCAACGGCTGGCCGTCCGCGAGGGCCGGTTCTCACGAACCCGCGCGCGTACGTGAGGAAGTGAAGACACGGGTATGCTGAGGGATGAGGGGGGCCGCGAGGGCGCGGCGAGGGGGGGCTGCCCGGAGTGCGCACGGGCAACGAGCGGGACCCAGCAGAACTACGCATGCAAGATGCCTGATCCCGGGGGAAAACTGAACGGGGACGCCCGCCGAATCGGCGTGCGTCCCCGTCGTCGTGCGCGGTGTGTGCGGCCCTACTTACACGACAGCAGCTCGGTCATGCGGGTGATCGCGCCGGCCTGCGCCGAGGTACGAGCCGTGCGGCGGGCGAGCTGCAGCGAGAGGCAGGCGCTCTTCGCGTCATCCAGCACCCCGTACGCCTCGGCGATGCGCAGATACGCGTTGGCGCTGTCGGTCGACGTCGTCAGCTGCGGGAGCAGACGGCGGAGCTCAGGGATGGCGGCCGAGGCGAGATCATTGCCGTTGTCGGCCTCCATCGCGCGACGCACCGTCTTTTCGAGATTGTCGAGGCTGCGGAGTGCCGCGGCGTTGCTCCCCGCCTCGGCCGGCAGCTCCGGCGCCGCCGGTGCACTTCCGCCTGGTGCGGGGCCCGCCGCGGGTGCCGTGCCCGGCTTCGTACCGGCCGCTGGCGTGGTGGTGGCCGGTGCGGTCGTCGCCGCACCGGGTTTCGCCGTGGCACCGGTACCGGCGGCGCCAGCACCGCCCCCCGGCGTCGTCGGCGTCGCGGGGGCTGGCCCGGCAGCGGGCGCTTCGCCGCCCGTGGCCGGGGCGGCACTGGCCACGGCCGTGCTATCGGCCGTCGGCGCCGCTGCGGCGCCGCGTCCCATGAACCACCAGGCGCCGCCGCCGCCCAGAATGATCACGGCCGCCGCGATGCCGATCAGGGCGCCATTGCCCCCCGACTTCTCCACCGCCTTGGCCGTGGACGGCGCCGGCGCGGCGATCGTCGGGGCACTCGCGGCCGCCGCGGCCGCGGCCTTGGCGGTCGCGGTGGCGCTCTTGGCGGGCTTCGCGCTCTGCTTGCCGCCGAGGGCCACCGCCACGGCGTCATCGAAGGCATCGGCAAACGCGCCGGCGCTGGGCGTACGCTGATCGGGATCGCGATCGAGCCCCTGATCGAACACTGCCTGCAGCTCCTTGGGCCACGGCAGATCCGGGCGCACCACGGCGAGCCCGCGCGGCTGCGATACCAGCCGCGCCGTCATCCCGCGGTCGGGCGCCTTGAGATCAAAGGGCAGGTCGAGCGTGAGACACTGATACGCCACGAGCGCGAGCGCGTACACATCGCTGCGATGATCGAGCTCCCCGGCGAGCAGCTGCTCCGGGCTCATGAACTCGGGCGTGCCCACCACCATACCGGTGCGGGTGAGCGCCTGACCATTGGCGCCGGCGCCCACGGCCTTGGCGATGCCAAAGTCCACGACCTTGCAGCGCACCTCGCCGGTGCCGTCCTCTTCGGCGACGAGAATGTTGTCGGGCTTGAGATCGCGATGCACGATCCCCAGGCGATGGGCGGCGTCGAGACCACCCGCGACCTGGCGCACGATGGCCGCGGTCTTTTCGAGCGACAGCGCCCCATCCTGATCCAGGACATCGCGAAGTGAACGGCCTTTCACGAACTCCATGGCCAGGTACACCGTGCCGTCAGCCGTCTCGCCGTAGTCGAAGACGCGCGCCACGCCTTCGTGTTCGATCTGGCTCGCGTTCGCGGCTTCCTGATTGAAGCGCGCCACACTGGCTGAGTCCGCCAGCATTTCGGGGCGCAGCACCTTGATGGCCGCCTGCTTCGGCAGGCGGACATGCTTGGCGAGATACACGGCGCCCATGCCGCCCTCGCCCAGCTTCTTCTGGACGAGATAGCGGTCGGCGATCACCTGGCCGACGAGGTCGCCCGCTTCGTTTTCCTTGGAACGAAGGGTCGACCCGTCCGCCGGGCAGAAAGCGCTCTCATCCGTAAACTCGGTGCCGCAGACGGGACAGATCTTTGCCATAGTTGCCGCCAGACCGCCGGAAAAGCGTTAATGTTTCTGCGTCCCACTTCGCGGAGAATATCGCATGTCAACCGTATCGTTCGCACGGGTGGCCCGTGCTGCAGTGCTGATGGCCTCAGTGGCCCTGCCGATGATGGCGCCCACCGCTCAGGCCCAGAAGCCCACCGTTGCGGTGATGTATTTCACGAATGGCGCAGTCGGCAACAATGCCGAGTACGCACCCCTCAGCAAGGGGCTCGCTGAAATGCTCATCACCGAACTCTCGAGCAACACCGGCATTCGCGTGGTCGAACGTGATCGCCTGCAGGCGCTGCTGGAAGAACAGAATCTCGGCGCGAGCAATCGCGTTGAACAGGGCACCGCCGCCAAGCTGGGCAAGACGCTCGGCGCGCTGCACATGCTCATGGGATCGTTCGTGATCGACCCGAAGGGCAGCATGCGCATGGACGTGCGTGCGATCAACACCGAGACGTCGGAATTGGAATATGCGACGTCGGTCACCGGAAAGGCCGATGCGATGCTCTCGCTGCTGGCTGATCTCGGCAAGGCAGTCAACGCCGGTCTCAAGCTCCCGGCGCGTACGGCGAGCGCGCCGAGCGAAGGCGCGATGGTTGGGGCGAAGGGCCCGAACCAGCTCAAGTCGATGATGCTGCTGAGCCGCGCGCTGGAAGAGCAGGATCGCAAGAACACCACGACGGCGGTGGCGCTCATGAAGGAATCGATCCAGGCGAACCCGGATAACAGCCGCGCCAAGTCGATCCTCGCGTCGCTCGAAAAGCCGCGTTAACGGTTCGTTGGTCGGCTCGTAGCACAGCCGCAAAGGGTCACGAAGCACAACAAAAAGGGCACGAAGAACATTCTCGTTCTTCGTGCCCTTTCTTGTTTGTCGTCGTGACCCTTTGCAGCTGTTACCTGGTACCGCCGATCGTGGCGAGAGGCCGGATCAGAGCGACGGCGGGCTCTGGAAGCGCGCCGTCACATCCACGCTGGTCTTTACGGTGATCGTGCACACCGGGTTCGTCCCGAAGCTGGCGCACGCGCCGCCCCAGCCCGCGAAGGGGAAGCCGACCGACGGATCGATGGTGAAGGTCATCGTCGAGTTGGGCACCACTTCGACCGAGCAGCGGCCGCTCGTCCCCGTGCTCGTGATCGTGCAGCGATTGTTCTCCGAGCCGAAGATCACCTGACCCGATCCACCCGCGCCCTCGGCGCGCTGCACGCGCACCACCGTGGGAATCGTGCGGAAGACGCCGCTCAGCGTGACGTCATCGGCCAGGAGCGAGCAGGACGACGTGCCGGAGCACGGACCACTCCACCCGCCGAACGCACTGCCCGAGGCGGGCGAGGGGCTGAACTGGACCGGCGTACCGGCGGTCACCGTCGTGGAGCACGACCGGTTCCCCTGACCATCCGCCAGCGTGCAGGTGAAGCCATCGGTGCCATTCACCGTGCCGGCGCCGCTGCCCGAGAGCACGAGCCACATGGTGGCCGGCCGCGTCGTGAACGCCGCGCTGATGCTACGCGGCTGATTCATGACGAGGTCGCAGCTCGTCAGTCCGGCGCACAGCGTCGTGAAGCCCGTGAAGCGGAGGTATTGCCCCGGGTTGCCCGTCACGCGCAGCGTGGAGCCGGGTGCCGCGAGAATCGTGCAGGTGACCGGCGATCCCGTGCTGGCGCACGCCTGGCCATTGCTCGTGGTCACCGATCCGCCGCTCGGCCCCGACAGCGTGATCGTGAGCGGCACGCCGAGCTGACGGAACGTGGCCGTGACTTCGCTGAGCTGCGCGAGCGTCACGGTGCACGCCGCCGAACCCGAGCAGGCGCCACTCCAGCCGATGAACTCACTGCCCGAGGCGGGCACCGGCGTGAGCGTGATGCTGTTGCCGATGAGCACCGACGTCGTGCACGCCCCTTCGGTGTTGCCCGCCAGCACCGAGCAGGCGATACCCGCCGGCTGCGAGCTCACGGTGCCGAAGCCGCTGCCGGCTCCGCGCACGATCAGCGCGGCGCTGCCCACAAAGCGCGGCGACGTGGCGCGCGCGCGGTCCATCGTGAGCGTGCACGTCGCGCCGCTCGCGCTGGCGCAGTCGCCCTGCCATCCCTGGAACGCGCTACCGCCGGTGGCGGCGGCGGTGAGCTGCACCGTGGCGCCCTCGGCGAACGCCGCCGCACACGGCCCCGACGCACTCGCGCCGAAGATGGTGCAGCTGATCGTGCCATCGCTCGCGACCACGGTGCCGCTCCCTGAGCTGGCACCGCTCACCGTGAGCGTCTGCCGCGCCCGGAAGCCCACCGACACGCGCCGGGCCGCCGTGGGGACCACCGTGCACGTAGCCCCCTGGATGGCGCTGCAATCACCCGTGAACGTCGCGAAGTCGGAACCCGACCCCGCACTCGCGGCGAGCTGCACATTCGCATCGGCCGGGAAGCGCACCGCGCAGACGCCCGTCGTCTGCGTGCCGGTGATGAGGCAATCGATCCCCGACGGCGACGACAGCACGCGCCCCTGACCCGACGCACCCGTCGAGGCCACGGTGACGAGCTGCGACGGCACCGTCACCACCGTAGCCGTGCCGACATCACGCCCGGCGACGCTCGCGGTGATCTGTGTACCACCCACCGCCACACCCGTGACGACACCGGCGCTGTTCACCGTGGCGATCGCGGGATTCGCGCTCGACCACGTGACCGTGCGACCGGTCAGCGTCTGCCCGTTGGCATCGATGACCTGCACGCTCAGCGCCGCCGACGCGCCCGCCTCGAGGCGGAGCGCCCCCTGCTGCGTGTTCGCGGGTGGCAGCACCACGCGCACGTCGCTCACCTGCGCGAGTGCGACCGGCTGGCTCACGGTGGACGTCTGCCCCGGCTTCACGCTGACGTTCGACAGCACCTGCTGGTCCACCCGCAGGCCGTTGAGCAGAAACTCGAGCGTGAGCTGCACGTTGCACTCGTCGGCCGCGGGGGCGGCGCCACCAGTGCCGGCTCGCGCGCCGTCCGCGAGGCACGTGGCGACATCCACCGCGACCGGCACCGCCTGCGTGCTCTGATCGAGGGTGAACTGCTGCGCACCGCCGAGCGGCACCACCGTGCCGTTCTGACGCACGTACCCCACCGTGATGCGCACGGCCGCGGGACCCGCGGAGGCGTCGGTGCGGGGCACGAGTGCGCGCACGGCGAGTGCCGCCGGACGTGCATCGGTGACGGCACTGGGCCCGTCGGTCGCGCACGCGGCGAACAGCGCCAGCGCGGCGAGGGGCAGTGAAGTGCGACGCAGTGCGCCGAGGGAGAACAGCGAAGGTTGCATGGCTCAGAATCGCGTCAGCAGGACGAGTCCCGCTGAGGCGCCGCTGAAGGGAATGGACGAGGCGTTGAGCGCGCGAGGCTGCGCGAACCCGCTTCGACCACGAACGTACGGCTGAATGGAGTAACGGCCGGCCTGCACCACCAGGCCGAGGGTGGCGCCGGCGCTCGTACTGCGCGCCGTGGCGAGCCCCTGATTGATCGCGAGGCCACTGTGGTGCCGCGCGTCGGTGGTCACGAGCAGATCCAGCGTGCGCGACATCGGGAAGCGCGTGCGGATGCCCAGATCGAGATAATTGCCGTTGGAGCCATCGACGGCGCGGCCATCGCGCTCGAAGCGCTCGCGGAACCGGTTCGAGGTCCAGAGCACGAACTCGCGTGCGCGCGCCACGGCGAGGTGGAGCTGCAGATCGGTGGTGATGACCGGACCGAGGCGGACCGAGGACACGGCCGGCGTACTCACGCTCTTGTCGGTGAGCACGTCTTCCTGGAAGAGATCGGCGGCGGCACTAGCCACGAAGCGATGCTTGCCGAGCAAGCGATCATAGCCCACCGACATGCGCGCCACGTTGCCCGGGCGGAAGTCGGCGCTCGGCGCACCCGCCACCAGCGCGGCCACCGGCTGATACGTGCCACGGAACTCGTACGACACGCCGAGCGCCAGCGCGCCACCGCCGAGTTGACGAGCGCCCACGATGCCCAGCGTGCCGCTCGGCCCCGTACCGACGGGCGGACTGCCCAGCCCCAGCGCCGGCGCACTCGCCGTCTGCAGCACGAGGAAGTCGGTGCCGTCGAGCTTGGTGGCCCCGGTCGGCAGATTCGCGCCGATGGTGAGCACGAGCGCGTCGTTGAGCAGACGCCCCGTGACACGCGTGCGCACATCGCTCATCCCCGAGAGGGTGGCGCTGCGTGCGTTGGTGCCGGCCAGCGAGCGATAGTCGAGCGTGAGATTCGAATACAGCGTCTGCACATCGAGCGTCCACTGCGGGGTGAACGCCATGGACAGCGATACGGGAATGCCGACCTGCGTCACCTGCCGCGTGCGCACCGAGTCGGCGCCGAAGACGCCGGGCTGCGTGAAGCCGCCCTTGCCGAACGACGCGACATCGAGCGTGGCGCCAATGGCGGCCACGCTCGAGGCAATGAGCCGATCCTGCGCCGTCAGCACCGTGGCTGGCGACGCGATACCAGCCAGCAGGCCGGCCAGTTGCAGCGAACGACGCATCACGGGCGCGAGATCGTGATGACGATGGTGGCCTGCGTCCCCGGGAAGGCCGGGTCCGCCGACGTGGAGACGGCGCGACTCACGTTGGTGACGAGATCGAGCGGGCGATTGAGACGATCGACGGTCGTGGAGATGGCCGCATCGAGTGCGCGCACACCCGGTACGCCGACGGGCGCCGCGGTACCCGTCGCGCCGACCGAGCGCGCATCGAGCTCGCGGGTGCGCGCGCCGGAGAAGCTCGGATCGAGTCGATACGCATCACGGAACGCCTGCGCGGCGCCGCGATAATCACCGTCGTAGGTCTTCTGCACGCCGCGCCCGTAGGCGAGCAGCGCGCTCAGGTTGCGCGTCGGCTGCTGCTGCAGCGCGGCCTGCTCCTTGGGGGTGAGCGTCACGCCCATCTGCTCGAAGAGGCGCAGCACGAGCGCCTTTTCCGCGGCAAAGATCTCCACCAGCGGCGCCTGCGCATCAACCGCCGTCGTGACCGCGCCGGTGCTGACTTCTCCGATGCGCGCGCCGAGACGGATGTTGCGTCCATCGCCCATGGCATCGACCGAGCCGAAGATCAGCCGTTCGGCACTCACGAGTCGCCCGACGCGCGGCGCCGACGCCGAGTCGACGCGGCCACTCGCGCTGAGATCGAGTTCGCGCAGCACTTCGCCGAGGCGCGCGCGCTCCACGATGTTCACGCGGGCACTGCGCGAGAGGTCGGTCGCCACGAGATCGGCGAGCGCATACGCGAGCGGCACGAGCGTGGTGTCGCGCCCGGTGGTGGCGAACGGCGGTACGCCAACGGCGCCGCGTCGAATCGTGCCCCGCGCTTCACTGCCAAGCTGACGCGCCGCGGCGGCGTCGACCGGAGCCGGAGCGGCAGCCGTCGAGGCCGTGCCGCGGGCACAGGCGCTGAGCAGCGAGAGCGCCGCAGTGACCGTCAGCAGCGACGTCGCGAGGACGGGCCGTGACGCGTGCCGGGAGAATTGAGACATGGGGGCGATTTGACTGGAGCGTGACAAGAGCTACAAAAGCAGACCTCAGGTCCACATGAGAATGTGCCTTCTATAGTCTAGAGGGTCAAGCAAAATAAAGTGCACCGAACTCAGCCATTGGGTGCATTGTCGGGATGTGTGAACCGCATGTCATTTCAACACCGGCAAATCGCTTGCTCGCCCACACGTCAGGCTGTCGATGGGCATGTGGCTTGCCCACGTGGTCTGTGAGCCTCATACCGGAGAACCCATGGGAGTCCCCCCGTTACCCGCGATGCCGCGTGGTTCGGCCACCGTCCGCCGCACGGCGCTGGCGCTGCTGCTGACCGCCTGTGCCACCAATCCGGTGACCGGACGGCGCGAGCTGTCGCTCGTGTCGGAGTCGCAGGAGGTGCAGATGGGGCGCGAGGCTTCCCAGAACGACCTCAAGCGGGTCGGCGAAGTGCCGAGCCCCGAGGCCCTGGCCACCGTGCGGCGGATCGGGCAGGCGATGGCGGCCAAGTCCGAGCGGCCGAGTCTGCCGTGGGAGTTCCACGTCCTCGACGACGCGGCGGTGAATGCCTTTGCCTATCCCGGCGGCTTCATCTTCGTCACGCGCGGCCTGCTGACGCACATCAACAGCGAAGCGGAGCTCGCCGAGGTGGTGGGCCATGAGATCGGCCACGTCACCGCCAAGCACACCGTGGCGGCGATGAGCCAGCAGCAACTGGCACAGATCGGGCTCGTGGGCGCGAGCATCGTCTCCCCCACCGTGGCGAAGTACGGGGATCTGTTGGGGACCGGCGCGTCGCTCCTGTTCCTCAAGTTCGGTCGGGACGACGAGCTGCAGGCCGACGCGCTCGGGTTTCAGTACTCGCTCGCCCAAGGGTTCGATGTGCGCGAATCACCCAAGGTGTTCACGATGCTCGGCCGCCTCTCGTCGGGTGGCGGGCGCGTCCCCGAGTGGCAGAGTACGCACCCCGATCCCGGGAATCGCGTGCAACGCGCCGAGCAGCGACTCGCGCACACCACGCCGGCGCAGCTCGCGAACACGAAGGTAAACCGCGAGCCCTTTCTGCGTCTGCTGAACGGCATGATGTACGGGGAGAATCCGCGGAACGGCTTCTTCCGCGGGACGCGCTTTCTGCACCCGGATCTGCGCTTCGAGATCACCTTCCCCACCGGATGGAAGACGGCGAATCAGCCCGATGCCGTGATCGCGGTGAGTGCCGACAATGGCGCGCAGCTGCAACTGGTGCCGGGGCAGGGGACACCGGCGCAGGCGATACAGTCGTTCGTGAGTCAGCAGGGGATCACGGTGCGCCAGAGCGGCCAGGTGTCCATCAACGGCCTGCCGGCGGTGCAGGCGGCGTTCGATGCCCAAACGCCGCAGGGCCCCCTCAACGGGCTGGCCACGGCGCTCTCGTACAACGGCACCACGTATCTCATGCTCGGTCTCGTGGTGCCCCAAGTAGCGGCGCAGCACGGTCCGCTGCTGGACGCGGCCATGCGCTCCTTCAAGCCGCTCACCGATGCGACGGCGCTCGCGGTGCAGCCCATGCGGGTGAGCCTCGTGACGCTCGATCAGGCGATGACGGGGGCGCAGTACGTGCAGCGGTATCCGAGCGCCATTTCGGCCGACGAGGTGCTGCTGATCAACGGCATCGAGGCCACCACGGCGTTGCCGCGCGGCATGGTGTTGAAGCGCGTGAACCCGTAGTAGCTTCTCGGCATGACCGACGACCGCGCAACGCGAATCCTCGAAGATCTGCAGGACGCCGTGCAGCGGATGCACGTGCTCGCGCGTGAGCCGCGCGTCGTGGTGGCGACCGGCACGCGAGAGGGCGGGGCGCGACCGATGGCGTGGCAAGTGCTCTTCGAGCGGAGTCTCGGGCCCGGCGCGCCGGCGCTGGTGTATCGCGGGGCGGCGGCGACGCGCCTGCCGGCGGTGCTGATGGATGGGTATGACGCCGAGCCCACGCTCGAGGGCGGATGGGCCCAGCCGCGGCTGGGCGATGCGATGCGGACGGGCCCGGTGATTCAGGCCTTTCGCGCCGATCGCCTGCCCGACGACGTGGCGCGGGCGCTGGTCGGCGTGCTGGTCTTCGAGGAGGACGGCCTGTCACTCCCCGGCGTCCGAGCGCTGACGCAGGAATTGCGCGTCGGCTGATCCGCTCAGGGTGCCGCGCTGAGCCGCGGGCGGCACCGATCGTGCACCGATGTTGGGTCCACGGTTGTGCTCTCCCTTACCGGACGCTGTGCATGCCCATCGCTCTCCGTGAGTCCTTCGGCGCGTTCGCCGGTGGCGTCGAACATGCGTATGCGCTGGCCACGCTGGCCTGGGCCACTACCGCCGGCGCGACGGCCGAGGTACGGCTCGACGACGTGCGCCGCCGCCCGGATCTCGATCCGGAATCCCGATTGGTGGCGCTGCTGCAGACACTGCTGCGTGATGCCGGCTACACGTTGGAAGAGCTCCAGCGGGAAGGCTTTGCCGACACCGTCCTCGAGACGGCGCGCGCGCTCCGACGTCTGATCGTCTGACGCGCGCGCGCGCGGTGCTTGCTTGACCGCTCAGGGCGCGGGGGTACCTTCCGCGCCATGTCACTGCTGGGACTCTTTGATCGCGCCCTGCGGGGGCGCGCGGACGCGTCGGCGCTGTCGTTCGAGGCGGCCGATGGCCGCCTGACGCACGCCACCTTCGGCGACCTCGAGACACGGAGCAATCGGCTCGCGGCGGAGCTGCGCGCGCGCGGCATCGGTCGCGGCGATCGTGTGGCGTTCTATCTCACGAATCGCCCGGAGATCCTCGATCTCTGGCTCGCGGGCGTGAAGACCGGGGCGATCGTGGTGCCGATCAACGTGCTGTATCGGGAGCGCGAGATCGCGCACATCGTGCGGGATGCCGATCCGGTGGCGGTGATTACCACGGCCGCGCAGGCGCCGCTGCTGCCGGACGGGACGGCGTGGTGGGATGTCGAGGCGCTCCACGCTGCGGCCGAGGGGCGCGCGGGCACCGCCGCGGATCGCCGCGATGCGGTGGTCACCGGCGCCGATACCCCGATGGCGCTGGTGTATACCTCGGGCACGACCGGCGCGTCGAAGGGCGCGGTGCTCACGCATGGCAACTTTGCGGCGAACGGCCTCGCGCTGGTGCAGCAGTGGGAGTTCACCGCGGCCGATCGCTATCTCGCCACCCTGCCGCTCTTTCACGTCCATGGGCTGGGCAATGGCGTGCACGCGTGGCTGCTCAGTGGCTGTCACCTGTATCTGGTGGAGCGCTTCGAGCACGAGAAGGCGCCGCAGTGGTTCGCCGACTACAAGCCCACCGTGTTCTTTGGCGTGCCCACGATGTACGTACGGCTGCTGGAGCTGCCCGCTGAGCAGCAGCGGGCGATCGGCGAGGGGGTGCGGCTCTTCGTGTCGGGGAGTGCCCCGCTGCCGGCGCCGGTGCTGGAGCAGTTCCGCGACCGCTTCGGGCACGTGATTCTCGAGCGCTACGGCATGACCGAAACCCTCATGAACGTGAGCAACCCGTATCATGGGGAGCGGCGCGCGGGCACGGTGGGGCTGCCGTTGCCGCTCACGCGCGTGCGCATCGTGAACGATGCCGGTGACGACGTGCCCGATGGCACGAGCGGTGAACTGCTGGTGCAGGGGCCGAATGTGTGCGCCGGCTACTGGCGTCGCCCCGAGGCCACGGCCGCCGCGTGGCAGGATGGATGGTTCCGCACCGGCGATGTGGGGGTGCGTGCGGCCGACGGGTATATCACGCTCGAAGGGCGTCGCAGTGACCTGATCATTTCGGGGGGCTTCAACATCTATCCGCGCGAGATCGAAGAACTGCTCGCCGAGCTGCCCGGGATTCGCGAGGCGGCGGTGGTTGGCGTGAAGGACGCGCGTCGCGGCGAAGTGCCGGTGGCGTACGTCGTGTGCGGCGACGACGTCGATCTGGGAGCGCTCGAGGGCCAGGTGCGGGCGCAGCTGGCGAGCTTCAAGGTGCCGCGCGGCTTTGTACGTGTGGACGCGCTGCCGCGGACCGCGCTGGGCAAGGTGCAACGGCACCTGCTGCCGCCCTACACTCCCACCTGAGGCCCCGCGCATGAGGCCGGCTGAACTGTCGCTGATCGCCCTGCTCATCGTGATCGGCGCGAGCCTTACCTCGCGCCTCAACGTGGGCGTGCTGGCGGTGGCGCTGGCGTGGCCCATCGCGGTGTTCGGCGCCGGGTGGAAGGTGGAGCAGGTGATGACGGCGTTTCCGAGCTCGCTCTTCCTCACGCTCGTGGGCGTGACGCTGCTCTTCGGCGTGGCGCAGGGGAATGGCACGATGGACGCCATCACGCACGCCGGCGTGCGCGCGCTGCACGGGCGATCGGGGCTGCTGCCGCTGCTGCTCTTTGTGCTGGCGTGTGCGATCTCCACGATGGGCCCCGGCGCGATCGCCACCGTGGCGCTGCTGGCGCCGATCGCGATGGGGCTCGCGCACGAAGCGGAGGTCCCGCCGCTGCTCACCGCGCTCATGATCGGCAATGGCGCGAATGCGGGGAATCTCTCGCCGATCAGCGCGATCGGCGTGCTGGTGGCGGGGCTGATGGAGAAGGCGGGGCTCGGTGGGCACCCGTGGGCGGTGTGGGGGGCCAACTTCGCCGCGCATGCGCTCGCCGCGATGATCGCCTGGGCGCTCTTCGGTGGCCCGCGTTTGCTCACGGCGCATCGCCACGCGCATGAACCGCGACCGGTGCACTTCACCCGTACGCACGGCCTCACGGTGGCCGTCGGGGTGCTGTGGATGCTCGGCGTGGTGTTCTACAAGCTCAATCCCGGCCTGCTCGCCTTTGGTGCCGCGTCGGTGCTGGTGCTCGCCGGCTTCGGCGACGACAACGGCATGATCAAGCAGGTGCCCTGGGCCGTGCTCGTCATGGTGTGCGGCGTGTCCGTCCTGGTGGGTGTGCTCGAGAAGACGGGTGGCATGGATCTCTTCAGCACGCTGCTTGCCAAGCTCGCCACGCCCGGCACGGTGAATGGGGCGATCGCCGGCGTCACCGGCCTGCTGTCGACGTACAGCTCGACGTCGGGGGTGGTGTATCCGGCCTTCCTGCCGGCGGTACCCGGGCTCGTGGCCAAGCTTGGTGGCGGGAATCCGCTCGAGATCGCGCTCAGCATCAACGTCGGCGCGGCGGTGGTGGATGTGTCGCCGCTCTCGACGATCGGCTCGCTGTGCATCGCGGCGGTGCCGGCGGGGACGGATACCAAGCGCCTGTTCCGTCAGCTGCTGTTGTGGGGCTTTTCGATGACGGTGCTGGGGGCGCTGTTCTGTCAGTTCTTGATTCGATTCTTCGCGGCGGGATGACGCGGTAAACGCAGTGGGGTGGAAGGGATCGCACCGCGTTGTCGTGGGTTAGCTTCCGCGCATGGCCGTCCCGCCGCCGGATTCCTTGCCCGCTCGCCACGACAGGCGTGATGCGCGCCTGTCCCGCTGGCGGTTGCAGCGCCCGGTGCGGGCGTGGGCGGCGGCGCGGGTCCTCGATCATGGCGTGCACGATCCGGCGTTCCGCACGCTGATTCAGCAGATCGACGACGCGCCGCTGCATGTGGCGCCGCCGGTGCGCCTGCTCTCCGATGGCGCCGAGGCGTTTGCGCGCATGCATGAGGCGATGGCGGCCGCGCGCGAGGAGATTCTGCTGGAGACGTACATCCTGCGCGACGATCGCCTCGGTGCGGCGGTGCAGGTGGCGCTCGCGTCGGCAGCGCAGCGTGGCGTGCGCGTCTGTGTGCTCGCCGATGCGGTGGGCTCAATCGCGACCGCCGATCGCTTCTGGAGCCTGCTCGAAAAGAGCGGCGTGCAGGTGCGCCACTTTCACCGGGTCTGGCACCATCCCTTCGAAGCGCTGCGTCGCGATCATCGCAAGCTGCTGGTGATCGATCGCACCATCGCGTTCACCGGCGGGATGAACATCGGCGAGGAGTACGGCTCGAGCATTCGCCAGCATCACGACGCGTGGCGCGACACGTTCGTGGAAGTGCATGGGTCGGTGGCGCGCGAACTGGCGGCGGTCTTCGCCGAAGGCTGGGATCGCGCGCGGGGCCCGGCGCTCCCCGGTCTCGCGTATGTGAGCTGGAGCGAAGGGATCGTGCGCCCGCCGGGGGCTCGACCATTCGGCGCCCGCGCGCTGCAGACGATCGTGAAGCGCACGCTGGCCAAGCGCCGGCGCGGGCGACGGGTCCGTCGCGTGCCCGATGCGACGCTCGCGCCCGCTGACGGTGAGACGATGGCGTTCGTGATCGACTCGCGCCCCGGCCGGGGGGAACGCGAAACGCTGTCGGTGCTCGCGGCGCTGGTTGGGGCCGCCCGCGAACGGCTCTGGATCACGACGCCGTATTTCGCACCCCCGACCCAGGCGCTCCGGCTGCTGGTGCTGGCGGCGCAGCGCGGGGTGGATGTGCGGTTGCTGCTCCCCAGCGAACGGACGGACGTGCCCCTGGTGCGCCATGCGGCGCATGGGGCCTATGCGATGCTGCTCCGGGCTGGCGTACAGATCTTCGAGTACCAGCGGGCCACGCTGCACGCCAAGACGCTGGTGGTGGACGGCTATGCGTCGCTGATCGGGTCGTCGAATCTCGACTTCCGGTCGCTGTGGCTCAACGCGGAGTGCAACGTGTTGCTGCTGGATAGTGCCTGCGGCGCCGCCATGGAGCGCACTTTTCTGGATGACTTATCTGATAGTGTCGCGATAACGTCGCAAAAATGGTCTGAAAGAACGCTGGGTCACCGGATCCTGGATCGGGTCGCGCGTGGGCTCCGCTGGGCCTTGTAATAGATGGTCCTACCAGTATTGGACCGCGATCTCCGGACGGTGGAATTCGGAGTTGTGCATGTGAATTGAAGGGATTCCCACATGGACGTGCGGGATTCCCTGACGGTTCGGTCGCGTCTCCCCGATAGAGGGGTCATCCCCAAAGTGCGACCCTCTAATTCGTGTGGCGTGATGCCCCACTTCGGGTCCGTCGTGCAGGCCCTGTCCCGCTCGCCTGATTGACCCGGCATCACGACCGGAGGGTTTCGCAGGATGTCCGCCATCGCCAACATGTCTTTGCCGGCCACGAGTGCCGCCCCAGCGATCGGCGGCGGTCCGATTCTCATTGCATGCGACGGCGCGGTCGCATCCAGCGAGGCCCTCCTCACGGCGGGGCGCCTGGCGGCACACGCGTTGGGGGGGGCGCCGGAGATCATCGGCGTCTGTGAGCCGATGCCGGGGATCGCGGCGGGCATAGATGTGCTGCCGGTACCGGCCGAGATCGACGAGTCCCGCCGCAAGGCGCTGTACGACGATCTCCAGCGCTCGCTCTCCATTGCCGCCGCCGGCGATCTGTCGTGGCCGATCCATATCGCGATGGGATCGCCCCCGCGCACCCTTGCGTACGAGGCCGAACAGCGCGGGGCCGCGATGCTCGTGATGGGCATTGGTCGGCACAATCCGCTCGATCGCCTCTTTGGCACCGAGACCACGCTGGCCACGCTCCGGGAGTCGCACGTCCCGGTGCTCGCCGTGCCGCCGCACTTCAGCACGCCGTCGCATGCGGTGGTGGGGCTCGACTTCAGTTCGGCGAGTGTCATGGCCGCGCATCTCGCGCTGCGTCTGCTCTCACCGGGGGGCAAGCTGAGTCTCGTGCATGTGCGTCCGCGCTTCGAGCACCCGTCGGCGGATTGGCAGGCGTGGGACGCGGAGTACGGCCGCACGTTACCCCCGCTCTTCGATCAGCTCGTGCATCAGCTCGAGGTGCCCGCCGGGATCACCGTGGAGACGGTCGCCGTGCGCGGCGATCCGGCGCCGGCGCTGCTCGCCTTCGCGCAGCAGTCGAACGCCGAGCTGGTCGCCGTGGGGACGCAGCGCCACAGCTTCCTGGAGCGCCTGGTGGTGGGGAGCGTTGCGACGCGCGTGCTGCGGACGGCGCGGTGCGGGGTGTTGGCGGTGCCTACTCCGTAACTGCGAACGGCGTATACGTACCACGTATACGTGGTTCGTATACGTGGTTTGGAGTTGCCCCGAAAAAGTGGACGCGTGTCGGATCGATACTACGCGGCCATCGGCTGTTGCGCTTCGTACTCGGCGGGGCTGACGTAGCCGAGCGTGGAGTGCCGCCGTCGGC